>JAJRWJ010000037.1 GCA_024276805.1 Gammaproteobacteria bacterium | reverse complement strand
TGTACTTTAAAATGCTCTTCTGTGATGGGAAAAATCGCTAAGCATCAGGAAGAAAATCGACATAAGCTAAGGAAGAACGGGTAGGCCGGATAAGCAGCGCGCATCCGGCGATGGCGGGTATTTTGCCGGATGCGCTGCGCTTATCCGGCCTACCGGGAGATCAGTTCATAAACGTTTAACTGTACTTTAAAATGCTCTTCTGTGATGGGAAAAATCGCTAAGCATCAGGAAGAAAATCGACATAAGCTAAGGAAGAACGGGTAGGCCGGATAAGCAGCGCGCATCCGGCGATGGCGGGCATTTTGCCGGATGCACTGCGCTTATCCGGCCTACCGGGAGACCAGTTCATAAACGTTTATCTACACTTCAAAATGCTCTTCTGTGATGGGGAAAATCGCTAAGCATCATGAAGAAAATCGACATAAGCTAAGGAAGAACGGGCCGGATAAGCTGCGCGCATCCGGCGCTGTTAGCCCTGCGTCGCTCAGATAAAATCATAGCCTTTCTTGGCGGTTGCCGGCTTTTCCGGTTCGGCCACCTGCCGGCAGTGAAACTGCCAATAACCCAGACCGACATTTTTTCTCTCTACCAGCAAAATGGGGAAATTCTGATCATTCATATATAATCGTACGACATCGCCATTTTTGATCAGGAAGGATTCCATGATGATGTAGCTCTTTTCTTCAGCACCTTCTTTCAATGCATAAAGCAGTGCTTTCTGCCTTTCTTCATCCTTGCCGGCATGCATCTGCGTGAAGGTTACCGGATGAGACTGGTGGCAGATTGCCTGCAGTTCGAATTCCAGTTTGCGTTCCTCCCGGCCGATGACTATTTTATTCACTACACCCAGAGAGCGCATGTGCTTTGGCATATCCATTTTCCGGTAACTGACCAGGCTGCCGATGGAGAGCATGTCATAGTCGGGAAATTCACAGGACAAGGATCTGTCCGATGAGGATTCGGCAAGATATTCGACACTCGATTCGTTGGGCGGCGACAGTGGATTCTGAAAGTCATAGATGGCATTCAGGCCGATGGCGATGAGTCTGTCCAGCCGATCCATAAACAAGGGCATCCCCTGGACATTGATGCCAGACCACCTGGAATCCAGATAATAAATCAGTTCCGGCGGCAGTTTGTTGAGGTTGTCTTTGATGACGAAGATAGAGCTGAACCTGGCATGGCTGTCGTTGATGAATTTATTGGTTTGATGCAAGGCCTTGTGCAATGTGGAGAAATTGATGTAGATAACATCGGAATCCGATTGATCCTCATCGGCGACGTTGGACCAGAATGGCATTCTGTCTTCATCGATCAGGATCAGGCACTGTTTGGCCTGATTGGCCGCCGGCTTGTCCTGCAGAATGATGTAAGCGCAGATTTTTTCAATAAACCAGTACACCTGCTGCATTTCCTTCTGCATCAGACCCGCCGGTTCGGCAAGACTCAGCAGCAGAATTTGCTTGTACGTATCGAGAATGGTACTGGTGCTGCCGAATGCGCAGGTGTCGTCCTGCACCTTGCTGGATTCTTTTTTGATCTTGACGCTTAGTTTATACAGGGAATGCAAGTCCATCCAGACCCATTCGGGGACCGCGCGACCCATCAGGTAATGCGTCAATATGATGTTGCTCAGGGATTTCATGACCCGCTGTATTGCCAGGGCGGTATGCTTGCCCTTCAACCAGCTGACGGTTCTCCTGGTCATTTCCCGGGCAACCATCCAGTAGCCAATGGCAAAATCCCTTTCTATGGTGATCAGGACCTGAAATATTTTTTGTTCATTTTCTCCTTTTGGAAAACTGGATTTGATCAGCCTGTTGCGCAAATAATCTTCGATGATCAAAAAGCTTGGACGCAATAATTCCAAGGCCTCCAGGCGTTTTTGCGGATCCATCTGGAGATTGTTGAACTCTTTGATCAGGTCATGCAACAGACGTGTCGACAGCCCGGGGTTTGCTGTTGGCAATTCCTGAATCCATTGCTGCAATGCCCTTTCTTCAAATGCTTTTTCTTGATCAGGTTTCTTGTGCTGAGTTGGAATGACCAGAAAAAAAGAGTTTTTCACATTTTCCCCGAATACAATTTAGTCAAAACGCTGCGCCGGCTGGTCAATCCATGCTCAAATAGCGCTCGCCGGTATCATGAACGACAGTGACCACCATTTTCCCAGGCCCGAGTTTTTTGGCGATTCTCAATGCCGCGCAAATACTCGCGCCGGAGGAAATGCCAGCGAGAATGCCCTCCTCCATCGCCAGTCGTGTTCTGAAAGCGAAAGCCTCTTCTGTATTGACTTTTTCGACGGAATCCAGTAGATCGACATCGAGATTATTGGGGATGAAACCGGCGCCTATGCCCTGGATTTTATGCGGGCTGTGCGTCCCACCGGAAATGACTGGGGATTCCTCCGGCTCGACGGCGACCACCTGAAAAGCAGGTTTTCTTTTTTTGATGACATCGGCGACACCGGTGATGGTGCCGCCGGTACCGACACCGCAGACAAATGCATCCAGGGCGCCGTCGGTACCCGACCAGATTTCCTGGGCCGTGGTTTTTCTGTGTATTTCCGGATTGGCCGGGTTGTCGAATTGCTGGGGCATGTATGCCCCCTCAGTCTCCGCGACTATTTTCTGTGCCTTGCTGATTGCCCCGGACATCGCTTCAGGACCTGGGGTCAGCACGATTTCGGCGCCGAACAATGTCAACAGATGTCTTCTTTCCACTGACATGGTTTCCGGCATGGTCAGTATGCAACGATAGCCGCGGGCTGCCGCCACCATCGCCAACGCGATGCCAGTATTGCCGGAGGTGGGTTCCACGATGATGCCACCGGGCTGCAGATCCCCGGATTTTTCTGCGGCCAGAACCATCGCCAGACCGATGCGATCTTTCACGGAGCCGCCCGGATTGCCGGATTCGAGTTTCACCAGTACCTCAGCAGATCCCTGTTCCGGAAGATGCTGCAGGCGGACTAATTCTGTGTTGCCAATCACTTGGGTAATATCTTTCGAGTAGGACATGGCGCCTCTCCATCATATATTGGTAAATAAAAAAGCCGGGATTTCTCTACAGCCCCATCCGTGGTCTTTCAGCATTCACCCGGCCTTCTTTTAAACCAGGCCATCAACTTAATAATTCTATACTAATTTGGCGAAAATGCTTGTTTCCTGCCGAGTCTGCCCGGTCGTGGTCAAAACAAGTTGTAACGATTCAATTGCTGTTCTGGAACTCAATGTTTTGCAGGGATCGAGTTCCCCTGGAACAGCAGTGGATGAAATTGTCTGCTCAGAGACATTGCCTGGATTTACCTGTCATTACAGGCTGACGGAGCAATGACAGCAGCAAGCAAACCGGCTTCAGGCTCCCCCCCCCTTGCGCTTCATCATCCCTTTTGCAGGATTGTAGCCGATGATGGCAGCCAGCATAAACAGCACAAAAGCGGCCGCGGTATAAAAAAATGCGAACTGGTTGAATTGCCCATAGAGCGCATAGCGAGTCAGCTCCACAGCCTGTGAAAAAGGGTTGTACTGCGCCAGCGTGTAGAGAAGTTCACTGGATTCCTGTATTTTCCATAGTGGATACAATGCTGTGGAAGTGAAAAACATCGGGAAGATGACGAAATTCATCACCCCGGCAAAATTTTCCAGCTGTTTGATGAACGATGACAACAGCAATCCCAAGGCTCCCAGCATCATCCCTGATAAAATCAAAGCCGGCAACACCCACAAGTAACCTTGCCAGGGGGGCTGGATGTCATAGAACCAGGCGATCAGCAGAAAAACATACACCTGCAGGATCGAAACCGCCGTTCCCGCCAGCAACTTGCTGAGCAGCAAAAACCAGCGCGGTAGGGGGCTGACCAGCAGAATGCGCATGCTGCCCATTTCCCGGTCATAGACCATCGACAGCGAACTCTGCATGCCGTTGAACAGCTGGATCATGCCAATCAGGCCCGGGGTGATATAGACCTCGTAGAGGATGTAAGTCTCATAGGGCGGCGTGATGGCGATACCCAGCGCCGCCCGGAACCCGGCGGCAAACACGAACAGCCAGATCAGCGGCCTGACCAGCGCCGCCGCAAAGCGCTCCCGTTGCCGGAAAAAACGCCACAGTTCCCGGCTGATAACGCCCCACATGGCCCGCCAGTAATGCAAAATCACGTTCATTCCGGCGCTCCCCTGGTCAGTTTGTGAAAAGCGTCATCGATGGTATCGGCATGTGTCGCCGCCAGCACCTCGTCGACCTTCCCTTTGGCCCGCACCAAACCCTGATGCAGGATGATCAGGCGATCACTGGGGTAGATTTCGTCGATCAGATGGCTCGCCCATAAAACCGCCATATCATTTTTCAAGGACAATTGGTGGACATGTTCGACGATGGCCTTGCGGCTGGGTACATCCAGACCGACAGTCGGTTCGTCGAGCAGCAGAATTGCCGGATGATGCAGCAATGCCCGGGCAATTTCGACGCGGCGGCGATGTCCGCCATTCAACTGGCGGATCCTTTCATAACGCCTTTCATACATGTTCAGCCGTTCCAGTTCCTCCTGAATGCGGCTGTTGGCCAGTTTCCTGCTCATGCCATGTAACGCACAGTGATATCGGAGATTCTGCAGTACCGTCAAATCCAGATCCAGCGTGGTCTGTTGAAACACCACTCCAAGTTTTGCCAGGGCCTGCCGGGTCTGCTTTCTGATATCGAAGCCGCATAATTCAATTTTTCCGGAATGGCTGTCATAGAGGCGGGTGATCAATGCGAACAGTGTGGTTTTTCCGGCGCCATTGGGACCCAGCAGGATGGTGCATTGTCCCCGGTCAATGGAAAAAGTGACGTTATCCAGCGCCTTTCTGGCGCCATAGGAAAAACTCAGATCGATGATTTTCAGTGCGGTCGTCGAATTCATG
>JAJRWJ010000388.1 GCA_024276805.1 Gammaproteobacteria bacterium | reverse complement strand
GGTTAAATCGAACCTGCATGGCTTTTACAGTAGAATGTGTGTAAAAAGTATCATTTTCTGATGCAAGCCAGACCGATGTAAAATCCCCGACATTCCGATGTGCCAGCCCGTCCGGCTTTTCAGAACAGCGGTTGTTCCGGAGTTTTGCCGGATGCGCGCTGCTTATCCGGCCTACGTCAGGACCTGCAAGGAAATTTCTCGTAGGCCGGGATAAGTGCAACGCATCCGGCGCAGCGGTTAAATCGAACCTGCATGGCTTTTACAGTAGAATGTGTGTAAAAAGTATCATTTTCTGATGTAAGCCAGACCGATGGAAAATCCCCGACATTCCGATGTGCAGCCCGTCCGGCCTTCCAGAACAGCGGTTGTTCCGGAGTTTTGCCGGATGCGCGCTGCTTATCCGGCCTACGTCAGGACCTGCAAGGAAATTTCTCGTAGGCTGGATAAGTGCAACGCATCCGGCGCAGCGGTTAAATCGAACCTGTATGGCTTTTACAGTAGAATGCGTGTAAAAGTATCATTTTCTGATGGAAGCCAGGCAGATGGAAAATTCCCGACACTCCGATGTACTCGTCATAGGCGGTGGGCCGGCTGGCAGCACCGCTGCCTGTCTGTTGGCGGAGAAAGGCTGGTCAGTCAGACTGCTGGAAAAGGCCCGTCATCCACGCTTTCATATCGGCGAATCGTTGCTGCCGAAGAATCTGCCGATATTGCAGCGTCTGGGGGTGCTGAATGCGGTACAGCGCATCGGCATGAAAAAAAATGCCGCCGAATTCAATTCCACGGAAACGCCGCTCAACAGGGATACCTTTTATTTTGCCAGAGCCATCGATGACCGGCACCCCTTTGCCTATCAGGTGAGGCGCTCCGAGTTCGACGAGATTTTGTTCGGTAACTGTATCGACAAGGGTGTTGCAGCACTACAGGGTGTCTCTGTCGTCGATGTCAATCTGGACCAGCATGGGCATAAATCAGTCAGGGCGCTTTCCGATACTGGCGAGGCGTTGCAATTTACCTGCCGGTATGTGATCGATGCTTCCGGACGGGATACATTTTTAGCGAACAAGTTGAAAGCCAAGGAAAAAAACTCCCGACACCAGATGGCGGCAATCTATGGCCATTTCCAGGGTGTCCGGCGCAGGGGCGGGGAGGATGCAGGCAATATCAGCATCTACTGGTTTGAACATGGCTGGATCTGGCTGATTCCCTTGCAGGACGGGGTGATGAGCGTTGGTGCCGTCTGCTGGCCGGCCTATCTGAAAACCCGCAGCACTGCATTGCCGGTGTTTTTGCAGCAGACCTTGCAATTGCTCCCGGAACTTGCCCGCCGGATGCAGTCAGCCGAGCTGCTTGGTGATGTGCATGCCACCGGCAATTATTCCTACGCATCGTCGACGATGCTGGGCGAGGGCTACCTGCTGGTAGGCGATGCCTATGCCTTCGTCGACCCGGTATTTTCCAGCGGCGTCTATCTGGCCATGCAGGGTGCCGCAGATGGCGCGGAACTGGTGGACAAGCTGCTGCTCGGCACTGAACATGGCGGGCGATTGATTCGGGCCTATCAGCGCAAAGTGAAGCGGGGCATTGCCGAGATTTCCTGGTTCATTTACCGTTTCAATACACCGGTGCTGCATCGCTTGCTGATGTCCTCCGATGATGCGCAGCAAAACAAATGGCAGGGGAAAATGAAAGCCGCGGTGATATCGATACTCTCCGGCGACGTCTATGGCAATCCGAAGGTCAGCGCGCCATTGTTCCTGTTCAAGATGCTCTATTATCTGCTGTCGCTGAAGAACCTCGGCGAAACGCTGCGTTTCCTGCGCTTCAAGGCCAGGGCATGGCGGTGACAAGGCAGGTATTCAAATTCTTGATAGCCTGAATTCAGGTCAATCGGGAATAGCGCGGCTTTTCGAGAATGGAATCCTTTAATTGCCTTGCCCTCGACAAAAAATGACCTCTCTGCAGTCAGGCAGGCTGGTGGTTACCGGGTCTGATTGTCGAAGACCGGATTATCCAGACAGTTTGAAATAAAGATTGATTTTTTTGTTTGGTGGTGGTTCCATGGTATTGCGGTAAGGGATTGTGCGTTTGCATTACATTCAGGCACAGTATCTGGAAGAGTAAAATTGTGCTACAGGATTTTTTCTGTATGAAGCCGATTGTTCTTCAGGGCAACGACTTCATTTTCATGATGGATTCATTCGTTCGCAACAGGAGGGCGTCACCATGCAGCTGGTTTATGGAGCACAGGTCTTTGATATCGTTCCCACGCGAGACGAGTGGAAATCCCGCACGGCGGCCGGACTGCTCAAACCCCGTAGCGCAGCTTTGGGCCAGATCGATACCGCCTTGGCGACATTTGACACCAATCCCAATGCCGCTTCGTTCAATGCGCTGCGAAACAACTTTAATGTCTGGTACAACAGTAAACTGACAGGCGGGGCGTTTCAATCGAACCGTGGCGCCGAGCCGTTGCATGTCCGGCAAATGCTTGCCAATCATGCACAACTGCTGCAAGACCGGACACAATTGATGCAGAATGTGGAGAACCAGCTACTGACCGTGAACTGGCAAAGTCGGGCAATCTGGGCTGAAATCTACGATCCAACCAACGCTGCTGCGTTTCCTGGAGCACTGCAAACGTATGTGGGGGATCTGGAGTGGGAATCCCGTTTGAGTAGCGGTTGGGCACAAAATCCTCCCTTGCAAGTGCCCGAGTGGGCACAGCGAGGTCAAACGGAAGCGGCCAATCTTGCCACATGGCCGAATCTGCCGGGTGGAGGGCCGGGAGTCGTTTTGCGTGCAAGGATGATGCCTGATCTTGGTATTGCACCGGCGAACTGGCCGCGATGGGCGCCAGGCTTTGCGCGCAAAGGCCTTTTCTGCCATTCCTGCGCAGCGATTTCCGCTGATGCGGTTTTTTCCAATCGTGCGGCTTTGCAGGCTGGGCTGCATTGTCCAATTCGTTCCGTCGAACTTGTACATCAGCAGCCAGCCACAGTGGGGGGGATGAGCCACTGGTGGCTTTGTGTGAATCGCCCGGACGAAATTCGGTTCGCCAATCGCATTGTCAGGTTCAACTCGTTTCAGGACTACTTCAATTACCTGCCTATAGCGGGTGGCTTCGTGGTCGATCTCTGGGGCGCATTGTTCCAGCTCTGCCAACCGGACGACTCCAGTAATCCGGCGGCAGTCGCGGGCAACTGCGTCTGGGATCAACCAGATCAAGCGCTTCTGGGGCCAACACTTCCGCGGGTCCACGCCCGCTGGTGCAATCCCTTCGCTTGATGGGGCGGTATCGGTGGCAGGAAGCTGAAGCTTTGCAGAACCAGGCAATGACTTCGTGGTGGAGTGTTCACTGTCCAGACGCTTATTTCAAGGGCTTGTCCTGAGCGATGCGCTTGCCTATCAGGCCGGAAATCAATATGGCAAGGTACAACTGCCCTAGAATTGCCTCCAGAACCACGAAAACCCTGGCAGACATCGTTACTGGTGCGATATCCCCATAGCCCAGCGTGGTCAGTGTGACCATGCTGAAATACCACATCTGGAAAATAAAGCTCTGCCGGGATGCGGTGCTGTCCGGCAGGGAAAACGAACCGGAGTGGCTGAATTCCAGTAATTGGTAAATGGAGGCCCAGGCCAGACCGAAGATGAAATACACGGCGGCAGCGGCATAGATCAATTCGCTGGTGACGATCTGCTGGTGGAGAATGAATTTCAGTATGTAGAACGCAATATAAATCCAGAACAGGATATTGGCGACATGTTCCAGAATGGCCGCGGCCTCATAGCTGTAAAAATAATGGATCCAGCGAAAAATGATGGCCAGCAATGCCAGTGTCGAACTGATTAGGAGGGGCCGCCGTGTAGTGGCGATGGCAAAAATACCGGACAATACACTGACCATGAAAAACAGATTCAACAGCAACCTGGCGATGACAGTATTTTCCACTACAGGGTAAATGGTAAAGAACGCTATCATCGCAAGCAACAGCGCCAGAAAGCGATTGTTTTTCTGCAGTAAAATGACATATAGCAAGGATCGCTCGCTCATTGGCTGTTTTTCATGGATGCTTCAGGTTGCGGGTGTTTCAGGATGTTTCCTGCCAAGACCAGTCATTTTTTGCAGAACGGTAAAGGCTTCGTTGTATAGAGTGGTGACAAAACTGCTTTAATCGATAACGTTTCAGGTCACAGTCAGAATTTATTCCTCACCCAGTCGCTGCCGGTAGCGCTGTTCTTCGGCATAATAATCAGGAAAACCGACCGCCGAGGTGAGCTTCTCGAAGTCCAGCGTGGGTGGCAGTCTGTCGCCCTCCTTGAGAGCCGCCAGGGAATGCTGCATGGCCTGGATGGAGACATTCAGCAGTGTCAGCGGGTAGACGGCGATCTTGTAACCCATCTGCTGCAGTTCATCATGGCTGGGAATGGGTGTTTTACCCTTTTCGATCAGGTTGACGACTTTATAGCCGGGAACTTCACGGCAATACTGCTGCATCTCGGCCAGACTTTCCGGAGCCTCCAGAAAATTGATGTCGGCGCCCAGTTCGTGGAATTGTCGTGCTCTGGCAATCGCCTCGTCTATGCCGTGTGTCGCACGGGCATCGGTTCTGGCCATGATCAGGATGTCGGCGCCCTCGTTTCTGGCATCGATTGCCGCCTGGATGCGCAACAGGGCTTCCTCGCGGTCGACGACTAATTTGCCGCGTGTGTGTCCGCAGCGTTTCGGGGCGACCTGGTCTTCCAGCATGATGCAGGCAAATCCGGTTCGCGCGTAGTCACGCACGGTTTTCCTGATATTCATGGCATTGCCGAAGCCGGTGTCGCCGTCTCCCCAGATCGGTATGGAAACGGCACTGCAGATGTTGCGGCCCTGGTCGATGAGTTCGGTAACGGATATCAGCCCGGTATCCGGCAGACCGAGACGGCTGGCGGATACCGCAAAACCGCTCATGAAGGCTGTTGCAAAGCCGGCCTGCTCACAGAGTCTGGCGGAAATGGCATCATGGCAGCCGGGCATGACCAGCAAACCAGGCTGCTGCAACAATTGCCGAAGTTTTTCTGCGGGAGACTGCATGATCTCGTCTTGGCAGGCTGTTCGTGGAATTTCTGGAAGCCGGCAGGCTGGCCGGATCAAGCTGAGCCAGTCCGGCCTGCCTGTCTGCTCGAGTGCTGGTTAGTGACTGACGTCGATTTTTGCGCCTTTGCTCTGGCCGATCGCCGCCAGCGTTTCTTCAAACCAGGGGCTGTCCAGATCGAAGGGTTTGCCACCCTTGATGCGCGGGAACTCGATGGCGCGCAGTACGTTGCCGTTGTCCTCATCATGCCCGATCAGGCCGGATTCCCTGCGCATGGCGCATTCAACGGCCAGGTCGGCGCAGGATTTGATCAGACGGATATCCTCGACATTGGCGGCGGATGCGCGTGCGAAATAGCCGGATTTCTGTACCAGGGTTTTTTCCGCGCCTATCATGTCGGCGAACTGCTCGCCGAACCATTTGCCGGGGTTG
>JAJRWJ010000387.1 GCA_024276805.1 Gammaproteobacteria bacterium | reverse complement strand
ATGAACCACCGAAATGTTGAAAATTCATATGCGAAGAGTATATTTTACCGTGCGAAATGACAGGTATGGAGATATTTCACGCTTCCACCCGGCTGATATTGACACAAATTTGTTCTATTATGCCTGCAATGGTGGGCAGTGCGCACCCTACATTGAACAATCTGACAAAATAGAACTGATTGTTCGCTTAAAAATATTGAACAGCATTTTATATCAATGTGTTATGGTTATAATTTGGTTGGTGCTGGAATTGAACCTGGTAAAGATGCAATTTGTTCTTATGGTGTAAGGTGATGTATGCCTGTATTACGGTGACAACATGAAAAAAAAGAACGATATAGAAAAAGGTCTGCACTCACTATATGCGGACGATCCGGAAGCGGCCGACAAAGCGCTGTGGGGACGGGAGGTCGATCCGGTCAGCCGGCGTGGTTTTCTCAGAAAAAGCAGCCTGCTCGCCATGAGCGCCGTGGTGGGCGCCCACATTCCGTTTGCCGCTTATATGCCCGGCGGGCTGATCCCCGCCGCTTTGGCACAGAGCGATGCGCCATTCCGGATTCCTGGCAAGGATCCCGGTCTGATCGTCATCAATGACCGTCCGGTCAATGCGGAGACACCGCCCTGGTTGCTCGATGATCCAGTGACACCGGCCGATCGCCTGTTCGTGAGAAACAACGGCATCCCACCCGAGAAGATCGATACCGCCGCCTGGACCCTCAGCATCGGAGGCGAAGCCGCCAGATCATCGGTCTCCTATACGCTGAAAGAGCTGCAAGAACAATTTCAGCAGCACACCTACCAGATGACCATCGAGTGCGGCGGCAACGGCAGGGCCGAGTTCGTGCCGCCGGCCAAAGGCAATCAATGGCGCCTCGGTGCGGTGGGCTGTCCGCGATGGACCGGAGTGCGTCTGCGCGATGTCTTGAAGACAGCTGGGATTGCCGGGGATGCAGTGTATATCGGTTACTATGGCGACGACAGTCATATCAGCGGCGACCCGAAGAAAGTTCCAATCTCGCGGGGCGTGCCAATCGAAAAAGCATTGCAGAATGAATCACTGCTGGCCTGGGCCATCAACGGTGAAGATCTTCCACTCATGAACGGCTATCCGCTGCGTCTGGTGATCGGCGGCTGGCCCGCCTCCACCTGCGGCAAATGGCTGAAAAAAATTGTCATTCGCAACAAAATCCATGATGGGGCGAAGATGGGGGGCTATTCCTACCGGGTACCCTGCCATCCCGTGGCGCCCGGCGCCGATGTACCCGAAGCCGAGATGTGCATCATCGAATCGATGCCGGTGAAATCGCTGATTACCCATCCGCGTTCCGGCGCCATGATTACAGCCGGTCAGACATTGAAGGTACGCGGCCATGCCTGGGCGGGTGACCGCTCTGTGGCAGCCATGGCGGTCTCCATCGATTTTGGGGCGAGCTGGCAGAAGTGCGACCTCAAGCATGCGGTGAACCGCTTTGCCTGGCAGCAATGGTCGGGTGAACTGCGTTTTCCGGACCCAGGCTACTACGAAGTCTGGGCGCGGGCAACCGATAGCATGGGCAGCATGCAGCCGATGGTGGTGCCCGGCTGGAATCCGAAAGGCTACCTCAACAATGCCTGCCACCGCATCGCGGTCAAAGTGGCTTAAAGGGAGCCGCCCATGAAGCATTTGCAAAGCTTGGCGGTTTGCCTGCTGTGGTTGTCGTCCGCTGCAACGGCAGTGGGCCGGGAGGAGACCGATGCCCGGACCGGGCTGATCATCGATCAGAACTTCGAAACCGTCAAACAGAACTGTACGGCCTGCCATTCCGCAAAACTCATCACCCAGGCCGGCGCCACCCGGAAAGGATGGGAGGCGAGCATACGCTGGATGCAGGAGACGCAAAACCTCTGGCAGTTTTCCCCGAAGACGGAAAAAGCCATTCTGGACTATCTGGCGAAAAATTATGCGCCGCCGCACACCGTCGGTCGTCGAGCGCCCTTGGTCGTGGAAGGATGGTATCGGCTGCACACCGGAGCATCTCATAGATAGTTCCCTTCTATAAATGACGGGAACTGATCCGGCACAGGGATGTGCCGGCATAATCGATGGGTACAAGCCATTGATTATGGATAAAACAGCCAATACGATTGACTGTTTTATTTCTCTAATCGGCCCATGGATGGGGGGGGTTATGGATGTTTACTGATTAGAGATGCTTCAATCGCTCAAGCTGGATGTTCCGTTCTTTACAAGAATTGGCGTTTTATCGCCACTTTGTACAAACGAATCTTTACCCTGCCTATGAAAACGCCAATTGTTATTCTTGGAATCGGTGAATTGGGCGGGGTGTTCGCGCGCGGTTTTTTACGTACGGGACACCCGGTCTACCCCATTACGCGAGGCATGGACATCGAACACGAAGCGGCACAGATCCCGGAGCCCGAACTGGTGCTGGTCACTGTCGGCGAAGACAGTCTGCAGCCGATTTTGCAGCAGATTCCACGGTATTGGCGCAGTCGGCTCGGACTGTTGCAGAATGAATTGCTGCCACGCTACTGGGAGGCGCAGGCCATCGCCAAGCCAACGGTGATTTCGGTCTGGTTCGACAAGAAGCCAGGAATTGACGTCAAATCACCGATACCGTCAGCCGTCTACGGTCCCGCCGCCAACCTGATCCAGGAAGCACTGGCCTCGCTGGACATCGCCTGTCACCGGCTGGTCGACGAACAGCAGTTGCTGTTCACGCTGGTGCTGAAGAATCTCTATATCCTGACCGTCAACATCGCAGGACTGGAAACCAATGGTACGGTGAGCGAATTATGGCGGAATCATCGAGAGCTGGCCGAGCAGGTCGCCAATGAGATATTAGACATTCAGGAATATCTGACCGGTAGAACCCTGCCGAGGAAATGCTTGCTACAGGGACTGCTCGATGCCTTCGATCTCGATCCCGCGCACCGGTGCACCGGTCGCAGCGCACCACAAAGGCTGCGTCGTGCCCTGGAGCACGCAAAACAGGGCGGACTGGCGGCGCCTGTGCTGCAGGGCATTCAAACACGACATCCGCTATGAGAAAAAGAAAAAGGTGGTAGCATTCTTTTTTCGATAAAGTGAAGGCCGCCCCTGATTTTCTTTGCCCGTTCAATTCGCAATGTATCCAAGGTAGCGTTCCCAGCTCTCTTATCGAGGACCATGAAAATTATGTTAACAGCGAGTGTGGATATCGTCGTCCGGGAAGCCAAGGTGGATAATTTATGGACAAATGGTGAGCTGGTTCGCAAATTCCCACTAAATATCAGGTATTGTCACGCATAATCGGGACATCATGTTGAAAGAAGCGGGTGACGATCTATGCTGATTATCGAACTTTGCCTTTGGCGATCGTAAAAAATCCAAAGCCCTTTCTATAGTAGAGAGTAGAAGGTATCCCTGGAAGGAACATTTCCCGAAACGATTCCCGATAGCAAGGTTTGATGCGTATAAGAATCGTTCAATCAACAACTCTATCAGGAATGGAAAATGAAAAGAATTCTCATATTACTCGCTCTGTTGTCTTTCAATGTTGTTGCTTCACCAGTCAATATCAATACCGCCGATGCCAAAACCATATCCAAATCCCTTAATGGTATCGGCATGAAAAAAGCACAGGCGATCGTTGCCTATCGTGATCAGAAAGGCAACTTCAAATCTTATCAGGACCTTGTCAAGGTCAAGGGAATCGGTGACAAGACCATTGCCAAAAATAAAAGCGAAATCCTTTTTGCGGACCCGAAAAAATAAAGGAGCAGTATAAAACGCGCCCGTCAGCCCAAGGCGGGCGCCAATCTGACATACGCAGCGGCAAGGCATCATGGACAACAGGCGTGTCCATTTCAAAGCGCTGCAATCCTGCGCATATGGAGGGGACTTTTTACTAAAGTTTCGGAGTTCATTTTGCCTCCTGCTTTCCGCCGCATTTGCGCAAGGCCGGACACATCCTGCATTTGCTGGCGGTTACCAGTATGCAGAAACGGATGACAGCCAGATGAATGGAAGCGACATAGGCGGCATAGTGATTGCTTTTCTCCTCATAGACCCAGATGGATCATGGCTTTCACCATTCCCGACTTGGTTTGACTGATAAACAGATCACTGTCCAGTGGTACAAAGCCTTCTTCGCAACTCAAGCCCAAGGTGACAACCGACTGCCCCATCACATACCTTACCAGGTATGATTGAAATGGCACGAAATCCCCGGCAGTCCAGCAATGCCAGGCCAGACTGCCCAGTTCCGGCCCGTATCATTGCTAAAGAATGTCAGGGCGACGACCAATGGCGCAGTCGTGACGGCGCCCAGCAACGCCAGTCGGGAGCCGGCCCGGTTCATCCACCTGGCTTTGGATGATCTGGTTACGCTTCCGGCAGCGGCATTGTCCGACATCCGGGCATCAACTTACCCACAAATTCTGTAGATAAGTTTGTGAATTTCATCGATCAAGGCCAAGCATAGCAATGCCTGGACTGGATTGTCCAACTTTTATACACTTTCCCGCAAACAAGATTCACTACTGTAACGCCTTTTCAAGGAGCTGTGTGACGACCAGCCCGTGGTTCACGACATGTCGGGAGCACATAAAGTCCATCATGGCCAGTCTGACGACTTTTCATGCAGATATCTGCTTCTTAGATAAAGACCTGATTTATACGGGTGAGGGCTTCGAGCTTGGACAATTAAACTGCCAGGAATAAAAGATTGTTCCTTGTTTATTTGGCAAGGATGTGTTACATGTGTTAGAAGACCGTATCGAGCCGTGAACACTGTGTTCTCAGTGATGCCTTTTGCGATCGCGAGTTTGCTGTCCGGTTGCTTTCTCCTGCGAGAGAGGTGCAGACACACCCACTGGGAAGAATATGTCCCGAGTGGAATCGTATTTCCCCTGTTTTTTAAATCTGAAAGGAGAAAAATACGATGCAATTTGACTTTGAACTGATCAAGGAGGATGTTCGAAAGATTGGAGTTGCTCTGGTTGTCGGCGCATTATTAGCCGGACTACTAAAAGACTCTAGCTTTTTTGATGTTGCCTATGCTTTTTCAGGTGGTGTAATCCTTATTTTTTTAGGATCTATTATTCGGAGTGATGAAGATGAATAGTTTTAATTTTGCTGTCACGCTCATTGTGATTGGTTGCATAGCAATGCTCTACTTTGCTAAATGGTGGAACAAACACCACGGCAAGTAGTCACCATGATTTAATT
>JAJRWJ010000386.1 GCA_024276805.1 Gammaproteobacteria bacterium | reverse complement strand
TGGAGTTCCTCAAGGAATCGGAACGACAGATATTCTATATCCAAAAAAAATAAATGCCTTTGGCCTGCCACGGAAGTGGCCGCCCGGGCTTTTTGCCGGATGCGTTTCACTTATCCGGCCTACGGGAAATTTTCGTGCAGGCCCTGCTGTAGGCAGGATAAGCATCGCGCATCCGGCGCAGCCCCGGTCTCTACTTGAAATGGTGCACTGGGCAGGCATGATTCCTCAGGCTGATAATGGGCCAGTGCGCCTGTCTGGCATGCTCCTGCAATTGTGCATCGGGGTCTACTGCCACCGGGTTTGCCACCAGCTGCAACAGTGGCAGGTCGTTATGGGAATCGCTGTAGAACCAGCTGTCGTCCAGATTGTGGCCTGTGTCATGCAACCATTGCCGGAGCTGTTTCACTTTGCCCTGCTGATAACAGGGCTCACCGACAAAGTCACCGGTATATCGCCCATCCTTGATTTCCGGCCTGGTCGCCAGCAGGTTGTCGATGCCATAAAGTTGCACGATGGGTTCGGTGATGAAGCGATTGGTTGCGGTAATCACCAGCAACGTGTCACCTCTGTTTCTATGTTTGTCGACCAGTTCCTGTGCGGCTTTCAGCAATAACGGTTCGATGATTTCCTGAATAAACTGTTTGCGCCATTGGCGCAGCTGCTGCGGATCGTTATCGGCCAGGGGCTGCAGGGAAAACCGGAGAAAAGCGGTCATGTCCAGAATACCTTGCTTGTAATCCTGATAGAATCTGGCATTGGCCTGTTCATAGTGCAATTTATCGACGATGCCCTGGTCGACAAGAAACTGGCCCCATAGATAATCACTGTCATCGGCGATCAAAGTGTTGTCCAGATCGAAAATCGCTAAACTAATCGGTAGAACCTGTTCAATTTGTCAAGGTCAAGGGGGTTGGCAACGCCAGCGCCGACACGGGCAGTCTGCCGTGACTGAAGCCGTGCACTCCTGAGAGTAAAAGAAAAAGAGATGCTATGGCATCTCCTATCATTTTATGGAACAATATCGGCAAGTACGATTTATGCCTTCGCATTCGGGATTCTACCATTGTCAGTGAAAAAATAAATGCACAGTGATGCATGCTGGATATTATTGTTTCGATGACTGCCAACAAATGGTAACAGAAACGCTTCAGCCGCATCTTGTTGCTGATCGACAAGGCGCCGAACAGGGGCTGGATCGCTGGTCTGGATAAGCCAGGCTATATGACCCAAGTATTTCTATGCAGGTTACAACATGATCGATTCTAAAGGGTACCGGCCCAATGTCGGTATCATCCTTTGCAATGATGATGGCCGTTTGTTTTGGGCAAAACGCACAGGCATGAATTCATGGCAGTTTCCCCAGGGTGGTATCCATCCGGACGAAACCCCGGAGGCGGCGATGTATCGCGAATTGTGGGAGGAAACCGGGCTGCAGGCTGAACATGTGCAATTGATTGGCAGAACCCGCTATTGGCTGCGCTATAGACTGCCTGATCGCTATATTCGTAAAAAATCCATGCCGCTTTGTATCGGGCAGAAGCAGATCTGGTTTATTTTGCGCCTGGTGAGCAAAGAGTCCAATGTCCGCTTCGATTGTGGGGAAAAGCCCGAATTCGATCACTGGCGCTGGGTGGATTATTGGGAGCCGATCAAGCAGGTCGTCTATTTCAAACGCAAGGTGTACCGGAGGGCGATGACCGAACTGGGCGAGATGCTGATTCCAGAATCGGTGCCGATCAGCGCGGAAGGGTATCTGGCCAAGAATACCTTGCGTCAGTTTGATATTTGAAGCGCACACGGCATTGCTGGATAGTTTCGGGGCGCAAAGGATCTGCCGTCATATTCGATCATCACAAGCGATACGCTGAGTTTGCACTGCACACCCAGGATTATTCCGAAAATAAAGCGATATTACCTGAAAGGCCTTCAATAACCCTCGGAATCCATTTGCAGCTCGGTCAGCCTGCCCGGCAGGCGCAGGACTTCGGAATCGATCCGGCCGTCTGGATAGAGGCTGAAGATGCGATAGCCTGGAGGGGTCTGCCGCAGGGCAAATTCCCTGCTGTCGAGATTGAACTGAAAACAGGTCGCTGGTGCGGCGAAGATTTCCAGGTTGTTCTGAATGCTGTGCAGGCTGTGATGAATGTGACCGAAGGTGATCGCCCGGGCTTTGGGGTGGCGGGCCAGCAGTTCCAGCAGTTGTGCGCTGTTTGCTATCTGCATGATATCCATCCACCGGCAGTCGGTCGGTATGCAATGATGATGCACGGCGATTATTGCGAAGCGTTCCGGATTCCGCTGCAGGCAGGATTCGAGAAATTCCAGCTCAGCGTTGCTCAAGCGACCACAGGGTGAATCCGGTATCTGGCTGTTCAGGCAGATGATCTGCCAGTTTCCCAGCAGCTTCTGTTTGTTGCAGCTGATGTCGGGTCCCTGAAAAACCAGCTGCATCTGCGCAAAATCATCGTGATTACCAGGCAGGCAAAGGCATGGCGTATGCAGTTTTTGCAGTGCGGCATGGATGCGTCGATAGCTGGCAAGGCAGGGATACTGGGTCAGATCGCCGCTGACCAGTACCAGGTCGTAATTGCCGGTGGAGCCGGCTTGCCGCAGAACGGCATGAAAATAATATTCGGTATCGATGCCCAGCATGGTATCTCCGGCTTCCGCCAGGATATGCAGATCGGAGATCTGCAGTATTTTCAGCGGCTGTTGTTCACGAGCGAGGGGCATGGCGGCGTGTTTCATGGTTCGACGGGCAGACAAAGAATTCTGGTATTGCGCTTATGGTCGTACTGACGGCGCAGCGCTGATGGCAGGTCATCCAGCCCGGCAGGCTGAAAGCCGCGCTCCACAAACCAGTGCATGGTTTGTGTGGACAGGACAAACAGTTTCTTCAGTCGTCGTTGCCTTGCCTGACTGCGGATAGTGGCGAACAGTTGTTTGCCACGGCTGGCATTTTGATAATCGTTGTGGATGGCAAAACAGGCGATGATGCCGGCATCACTGTCCGGGATGTCATGCAGCGCTGCACAGCCGATGATCAGGCCGTCTCGTTCTATTATGGTGTAGTCATCGATTTCCATTTCCAGATGTTCATGCGAGCGCTTGATCAGTTTGCCCTGTTCCTCCAGCGGTGTAATCAGTTCCAGAATGCCGGGAATGTCGTTCAGGGTCGCCTGACGCAATGTCTCGAAGGGAGTGGAGCTGATCAGTGTGCCGGACCCGTCCCGGGTGAACAGTTCCAGGAGTAGAGCGCCATCCTGGGTTCGGTCGAGCAGATGCGCCCGCAGCACACCGCCCAGGCAGCTTCTGATTGCTGCCTGCAGTGGATGAATGATGCTTGCCGCGAGATGGTTGTGCTGCTCCAGGAATTGTTCCGCCTGGGCCGTGGTAAGTTGTTGCAGCAGCTGCCCGTTGTCGGGATCGAGGAGTTTTTGCTCGGTGAGCAGCAGTAATTTTTCCGCCTGCAGGGCGATGGCGATATCGGTGGCGACTTGTTCGGCGCAAAGGTTGAAGATTTCCCCGCTGGGCGAATAGCCTATCGGTGAGACCAGAACGACATTATGCCGCTCCAGCTGCTGCTGAATGGCACCCTGGTCCACCCTGCGGATTTCTCCGGTATGGCAATAATCGATGCCGTCGATGACGCCGATGGGTCTTGCCGTGACGAAATTTCCCGATATCACCCGCATCTTGGCCCCGGCCATTGGTGAATTGGCCAGTCCCATCGACAGCAGTGCTTCGATTTCCACGCGCACCAGGCCGGCAGCCTCCTTGACGCATTGCAGGGCGGCATCATCGGTGATCCGCAGATGCCGGTAAAAACCGGGGGTGATGCCGCGCTTGCGCAACCGTTCGTCGATCTGCGGGCGAATGCCATGCACCAGCACCAGCCGTACGCCCAGGCTACTCAGCAGGGCAAGGTCATGCACATGATTGGCAAATGCCGGATCGAGTACTGCTTCACCACCAAAGGAGATGACAAAAGTTCGCTTGCGATGTGCGTGGATGTACGGGGATGAATTTCTGAACCAGCTGACAAAGCCCTGCTGCTGGTCCGGGGGGCGCTGTTGGGAATTCATCTCGGTCAAGGCCTGTGATGACATGGCGGCCGGGCGCGGTCGGGGGAAGTGGCGGCGCCTCGGAGCAGTCTGTCAATCCAGAGCGTCGGTCACCGCGCCCTGCGACGCGGAACTGACCAGTTTGGCATATTTTGCCAGGACGCCCCGCGTGTAGCGGGGCTCAGGCTGATGCCAGCGCTCCATGCGCCGGGCCATTTCATGTTCGTTGACGTGCAGCTGCAATTCCCGGCTTTCGGCATCGATGCTGATGGTGTCGCCATCCTGGACGATTGCCAGTGCGCCGCCGACATAGGCTTCCGGCGTGATATGGCCGACCACGAAGCCATGCGTGCCGCCGGAAAAGCGGCCATCGGTGATCAAAGCCACCTCCTGGCCCAGGCCTTTGCCCATCACGGCCGAGGTAGGGGAGAGCATCTCCCGCATGCCGGGACCTCCCTTCGGCCCCTCGTAGCGGATCACGATCACATCACCCTTGACGATCGAGCCATCGAGAATGCTGTGCAGAGCCTCTTCCTCACAGTCGAAGACCCTGGCGGCGCCAGTGAAGCGCAATCCCTCCTTGCCGGTGATTTTTGCCACCGCGCCCTGGGTTGCCAGGTTGCCGTGTAAAACGACCAGATGGCTGTCCTTCTTGATCGGGTCGTCGAAGGAGTGGATCATGTCCTGACCTTCGGGATAGGGCTTTACATCGGCCAGGTTCTCCGCCAGGGTTTTGCCGGTGACGGTCAGGCAGTCGCCGTGCAGCAGGCCACGATCCAGCAGTGCTTTCATCAACGGTTGTATGCCGCCGATTTCGATCAGTTCCGCCATTTGATAGCGGCCGCTGGGTTTGAGATCCGCAAGCATCGGTACATTCTTGCCGATGCGGGTGAAATCATCCAGCTGGATATCGATGCCGCCGGCATGCGCCATGGCCAGCATGTGCAGCACGGCATTGGTCGACCCGCCCAGGGCGATGATCACGGTAATGGCATTTTCGAAGGCTTCCCGGGTCATGATGTCGCTGGGTTTGATGTCTTTTTTCAGCAGTTCCAGTACCGCTGCCCCGGCCCGTTCACAGTCCAGGCGCTTGTCTTCGGAAATGGCCGCCTGAGCGGAACTGTTGGGCAGGCTCATGCCCAGCGCCTCGATGGCCGAGGCCATGGTGTTGGCGGTGTACATGCCACCGCAGGAACCCGCGCCGGGAATTGCCTTTGTTTCGATGGCGTGCAGTTCAGTGTCGTCGATCCTGTCGTTCGCCCGGGCGCCGACCGCTTCGAATACCGAAACGATATCCAGTTTCTTGTCCTTGTGGCAGCCGGGCAGGATGGTGCCGCCATAGACGAAGATGGCGGGTCGGTTCAGCCGTGACAGGGCTATCATGCAACCGGGCATGTTCTTGTCGCAGCCACCGATGGCGACGACGCCGTCGAATCCCTGGCAGCCGACCACGGTTTCGATGGAATCGGCGATCACTTCCCGGGAGACCAGGGAATACTTCATACCCTCGGTACCCATGGAGATACCGTCGGAGATGGTGATGGTGTTGAAAATCACGGCCTTGCCACTGCTGCCGTCGACCCCACGGGCGGCAGCGTCGGCCAGGGTGTTGATATGCATGCTGCAGGGCGTCACCATGCTCCATGTCGAGGCGATGCCGATTTGCGGCTTCTGGAAGTCGGCGTCACTGAAGCCGACGGCGTGCAGCATGGCTCGACTGGGCGCGCGTTCCATGCCATTGACCACCATTGAAGAAAATTTGCGGATGTTTTTGTCGCTAGGTTGTGCCATGTCAGCGAACTCCTGAAGGAATTATTATTGGTTGTTTGTGTGGCAGGATGGACTGGATCTGCGCTATGCCGGATTCAAAATGTATCCCAGTTGCTGGTTTTCCGCTGCCATCTGATTTTTGGAATGATCAGGCCGAGAAAAATACCGGTAAACGCCAGGATGCCGCCATACAGAAACCAATCCTGGTTGGTGCTGTCTTCCAGGGCTTGTTTTTGACGTTTCAGCTGCTGGTTTTCCCTTTCCACGGTTATTACCCGCTCCTGCAGTTGGTCGCGCTGATTCTTCAGCTGGATGGCATTGGCGGCTGTCTGGCGCAGGTCGTTGAGTTCCTTGCTCAGCTGGTCGCGTTCCTGCAGCAGGGACTTGTTTTCGGTGACGGCCTGATTGTTGTTGCTGGACAGCTTCTCCAGTTGCGCTTTCATTGTGGCGTTTTCAGCCTGTAAAAATTCCAGTTTCTTGCGCGCTTTTTTCAGATACCAGCTGCTGATGGGTTTGTCCTGGGTGTACCGGGTCAGGATGTAACCTTCCGTGCCATTGCTCAGGCGGACCTTGGTATAACCTGTAGCGGGGTTTTTTTTCAACACGGTCAACGGCGTGCCGCTGGGCAGCATCTTGATGATTTTGTGTCGGGTACTTTCGCCGTTGCGTAAAATCATTTTCAAATTGTCGGTGACATAGATGGTCTCAGCATGCGCGGCAAGACTGCCACCCAGCATGATCAACATGGGGATGATTTTTTTCACAATATTCTCGGTTTGTGATTGAGGCACTCTCAACATGTGAATTCAAGCATTCGGGGGGCAATGTTGCTTACCCGGGGATGGCTGAAAAAAACCGCCATCTTTAAAGTTTCCTGGCAGCGTCATCGCTAAACATGGTCGTTCCAGGCTGCTGAAAATACACGGATGAAATGCCTATTATATAGGGAATGAGACGAAACAATGCAACGAAATTATCGGCACAGGAGAAATTCCAGCAGGGCTTTTTGTGCATGCAGGCGATTCTCCGCCTCGGCGAAAACCACGCTTTGTGGCCCGTCGATCACTGCGGCGCTGACTTCTTCTCCGCGGTGCGCCGGAAGACAATGCATGAACAGGGCATCCTGCTTTGCATTGGCCATGATTGCTGGCGTGACCTGATAATTTTTGAAGGCAATTTCCCGTTGCTTATGTTCCTGTTCCTGGCCCATGCTTGCCCAGACATCGGTGACGATCAGATCGGCTGCTTGTGCGGCATCGGAGGCATTGTCGAAGAATACGATACCGTCACCGGCTGCGGCGCTGATATCCTGGTCTGGCTGATAGCCGGGAGGACAGGCGATATGCAACTTGAATTCCAGCAGCCTGGCGGCATTGATATAGGAATGGCACATGTTATTGCCATCGCCAATCCAGGCGACCGTTCGACCCTGAATATCACCACGCAGTTCGAAGTAGGTCTGCATGTCCGCCAACAGTTGGCATGGATGCAGCAGGTCGGTCAAAGCGTTGATTACCGGGACGCTGGAATATTCGGCAAAAGTGGTGACGGTATGGTGGTGATAGGTTCGCAGCATGATGCAGTCCACCATGCTGGAAATAACCCTGGCGCTGTCCTCCAGTGGCTCGCCGCGACCCAGTTGCGTGTCTCTGGGAGAGAGAAACAGTGCGCTGCCGCCAAAATGGGCCATGCCCGATTCAAAGGAGATCCGGGTGCGGGTGGATGATTTTTCGAAAATCATTGCCATCACCCGTCCTTTCAAAGGTTGATAATCAGGATTTCTGTCGGCTTTCAGTTCGATTGCCCTGTTGATGATGGCGCGAAACTCGGTGGCCGTTATATCCAGCAGGCTGATAAAGTGTCTGGGTTGCATGGCTTGATTATTCTGTGTGATCTTGAATGACAGTTATCAGCTGTTCGACGAGCAGATCGATCTGTTGCAGATCGATCACCAGCGGCGGCAACAGGCGAATGGTGTTTTCCGCGGTGACATTGATCAGCAGGCCTCGCTCGAGCGCCTTGCCCACCAGTCCGGTGCAGGGCCGGTTCAGTTCGATGGCCAGCATTAGGCCCTTATGGCGAATGTCGACGATTGCCGTGTTTCCCTGCAGCCGACGACCAAGACTGCTGCATATCGCCCGGCCTTTCTCTTCTGCCTGGGCTGGCAGTTGTGTGTTTTGCAGCGTGTCCAACACCGCCAGTGCCGCGCTGCAGGCCAGCGGGTTGCCGCCGAATGTCGAGCCATGACTGCCCGGGGTAAAGATATCCGCTGCCTTGCCGCGGGCCAGGCAGGCGCCGATCGGCACACCATTGCCAAGCGCCTTGGCCAGCGTGCAGACATCCGGGAGGATGCCGTTATGCTGATAGGCAAACATCTTTCCTGTGCGGCCTATGCCGGTTTGCACTTCATCGAGCATCAGCAGCAGGTCGTTGGCATCGCAGATGCTGCGTAGCCGATTGAGGTAATTTTGTTCGGGAATGATCACCCCGCCTTCTCCCTGAATCGGCTCGACCAAGATCGCGACGATGTCTTCGTGCTGCTGCAGGGCGCTTTCCAGCGCCGGAATATCGTCGAAAGGGACCCTGATGAAACCTTCCAGCAGCGGTGCGAAGCCTTGCTGGATTTTATCATTGCCGGTGGCGCTGAGGGTGGCCAGGGTTCTGCCATGAAAGCTTTTTTCCATGACCAGGATTGCGGGACGCGCTATGTTCTGTCGATGGCCATAGAGGCGCGCTATTTTTATCGCCGCTTCATTGGCTTCGGCGCCGGAATTACAGAAAAAGGCATTGTCCATGCCGCTCGCCACGGCCAGTCTTTCGGCCAGTTGCTGTTGTGCCTGGATGCCGTACAGATTGGACGTGTGCAGCAGCTGTGCGCTCTGGCTGCTGATGGCCTCATGGATTCGTGGGTGTGCATGACCCAGGTTGCACACGGCAATGCCCGACAGGGCGTCCAGATAGCGTTTGTCGTTCTGGTCCCATAGCCATGCACCTTGTCCCCGGGTAAAAGTCACCGGCAGACGGGCATAGGTGGGCATTATATACGAGCTCATAACATAGGCCTGGGCTGATTTGACTGGCGACCGGACAATGCCGGCAAAAAACTTTCGATTATAATTTTGTCTGGCGATGACGGCAAGGAGAAGTGTTGAAAATTTCCCTTTTTATCTTTAGCCATTGTTGATAAAATTACTGGGTTTTTGTAAATCGGGAATCGATAATGAATGTCAACGAAAGAATTAAAGATCAGCTTGAAAACAATCCGGTGATTTTGTATATGAAGGGCACGCCCGATTTTCCACAGTGTGGCTTTTCCGGGCAGACCGTACAGGTCTTGCAGGCATGCCGGGCAAAATTCGCCTTTGTCAACATACTCGAGGACCCGGAACTGAGAGAGGCTCTCAAAGAGTATTCCCAATGGCCCACTTATCCACAGTTGTATATCAACGGTGAATTGGTTGGCGGATGCGACATTATTATGGATTTATATAATCGTGGCGATCTGGGACAAATGCTGGCGGAAGCCAATGCCGTAGTCGAATAATTTTTTTTAAGGATCGTCATTCCGGCAGGGATTGCCGGACTCCAGCCCCCAGGGATGGCTTTAAACTTGCCATCCATGGCACTGGATGCCCGCTTCCCCCCCTTCCAAGTCCGGGGCAGGCTCTGCGGGCATGATGAACTGCGGGATAATCTGACAAAGTAGATTAATCAGGCTGATTTTCATTACCCCCCGGTAATCGGGATTCTGCAAGGGCTTGCAGTTGCTTCCAGCGGTTCACGATTTTGCAGAACAGCAGCGCGGTCTGCTGGGCGTCGTAGAGTGCGGAATGGGCTTTTTCGCTGTCCCATTCCAGGCCGGCGCATTCTGCAAGCCTGGACAGCACCGTCTGGCCATAGGCCAGTCCGCCCAGCGTCGCGGTATCGAAAGTACTGAATGGATGGAAAGGGCTGCGTTTTATTTTTGTGCGCTCGATAGCGGCATTCAGGAATCCAATGTCGAAAGCCGGGTTATGGCCGACCAGTATGGCCCGGGTGCACTGGTTGCGTTTGATGGCTTTTCTGATCGGCTGGAAAATTTTATGCAGGGCTTCCTTTTCCTCTATGGCAAAACGAAACGGATGGTAGGGATCGATGCCGTTGAATTTCAATGCCGCCTCATCCAGTTCGGCATTGGCGAAGGGAATGACATGTGAGGCATGGCTTTCAGTAATGACCAGATCTCCCACCTGATTCAATTCGACGAGCACCGCGGCAATTTCCAGCAAGGCATGCTTTTTGTAATTGAAACCGGCGGTCTCGATGTCGACAATGACCGGAAGATAGCCTCTAAACCTGTTGCCCAGTGGGTATTTTGCAGTTTCCATAAGTTGATTCAAACACTGTGGCTGGTGCTCTCAAAGGCATGCCAAGCGGTTTTTTCCGCCGGAACTGATCTGCCATGGTGGTTTTGGATCTGAGCCTTTGGAATTTTTTTCAAGTAAGTTTGGCGTTCAGTTTACGACACTGTTCATGGATGCCAATTTTGTTTTTTTATACATTGCGTACGCAATTTTACTATCATAACAGTATTCCTGATTGATGAGTGTGAAAATGATCCCTACAGATTTGTTTGCCAAAAAGCTGCTGCTCTGGTTTTCCGCCATCCTGTTGTCGGTAACGATGACCGGCTGTGCAACCGTTGCCACAGACCCCCGCGATCCCTGGGAGGGGTTCAATCGTAGCGTTCAGTCGTTCAACGACTCCCTGGACGATTATGCCATGAAGCCCGCCGCAAAAGGCTATCAATGGCTGACGCCGGATTTTGTCGATCAGGGGATCAGCAATTTTTTCAACAATATTCGGGATATCAGGGTCACCATCAATGATGTTCTGCAGTGGAAGCTGAAGCAGGGGGGAATGGATCTCGGTCGCTTCCTGATCAATACCACGGCAGGTGTCGCGGGTTTCATCGATGTCGCCTCGATGATCGATTTGCCCAAGCATGATGAGGATTTCGGCCAGACTCTGGGTTATTGGGGAGTGCCCACAGGCCCCTATCTGGTGCTGCCATTTTTTGGTCCAAGTTCAATCAGAGGCGCCGCGGGACTGGCCGGAGATGCGGCAATGAATCCATTGACCTACAGTTTCGTTCTGGGGACAGCAGCAGCCTCCTGGGGGTCGTTCGGTGCCTATACTGTGGATGTCATCGATCGCAGGGCGGACGCGCTGGGCTTCGAAAGAATAGTTTCGGAAGCCGCTGTCGACCGCTACGAATTCTTTCGCAACTCGTATTTTCAGCGCCGCCGCTATCTGGTCAACGATGGCAATGTCGATGAGGAGGGAGAAGATTTCGACCTGGATGAAGAGGATCTGCAGGACGACGCCGCCGATCGGGACCAGGGTGAACCGCTCGGCGATGCGCCATGACAGCCCGTGCAGAGAGGCTGCAAGCGTTTTTCACTACCACGGTGCGTCTTTAGCGCCGATCTCCGGATTGACAAAAATTCCTGGTGGCTGTTCGTTGTCCGGGTGTTTGGCGCATGCCGTAGCTGAGAGAAACCAGGCGGTAAAAGCGATGGCTGCAAAGTCTTGATCAAGAAAAAACGGACCATTACATTGCTTGTCCGGAGATTCCGATCGGGTTATGATGCCCCGATTGGGTGGGGGCTGGTTTGACAACGGTTTCCGAACCGTCAGAGCCGGTCATGTTGTAGCGACAATTGCCAATGCAATCGTTCTCCCGCTTGCAGGGGGATCAGTCTGTCAGTGCCGACGCAGTAATGAGCCGGAACCTGCCAGGTATTTTTGCGCAGTGTGATCGTCTCGCGGTTTCTTGGCAGGCGGTAAAAATCCGCACCGTAATGACTGGCGAAACCTTCCAGCCTGTGCAGCGCATTGGCCCTGTCGAATACCTCGCAATAGAGTTCCAGTGCAGCATGGGCCGTGTAGCATCCGGCGCAGCCGCAAGCCGATTCCTTGCGTTGCTGCAGATGCGGGGCGCTGTCGGTACCGAGAAAGAACTTTGGATTGCCGCTGATTGCGGCAGCGACCAGGGCCTGCCGGTGGCATTCCCGTTTGATGATCGGCAGGCAGTAATGATGCGGCCGGATGCCGCCCGCCAGCAGGGCGTTTCGGTTGTACAGCAAATGCTGCGGAGTGATGGTTGCGGCAATGTTGGCGCTGGCCGCCTGGACAAACTGTACGGCTTCCCTGGTAGTGACATGTTCAACGACGATTCTCAGTCCGGGAAAAGTCTTGACAATCTCGCTGAGGGTCCGGTCGATAAATATTTTTTCCCGATCGAAGATGTCATGGTCGGAATCGGTCGTTTCACCATGGATCAACAGGGGCAGATCAAGTTTCTGCATGGCCTCCAGAACGGGGTAAATGCGGGAGACATGCGAAACTCCGGCGTCTGAATTGGTCGTGGCGCCGGCCGGGTAAAGCTTGCAGGCATGAATATGCTCCGATTGGGCGGCCTTTGCCATTTCCTCGCAACTGGTGGCATCGGTCAGATACAGGGTCATCAGTGGTGTGAAATGCCGGTCTTCAGGTATGGCCTGGATAATTTCAGAGCGGTAGCGTAATGCCCGATCGACGGTGCTGACCGGCGGCGCCAGATTGGGCATGATGATGGCGCGGGCAAATTGTCGGGCAGTGTGCGGCAGGACGGCTTTCAGTATCTCTCCCGTGCGCACATGTAAATGCCAGTCATCGGGTCGTGTCAGGGTGATTTTTTCTGCCATATTGCTCTTTTACAGGTGATGGGAGCCGATTATTTTATCCGAGGGACTTGAAAATACCAATCCAGACCCTATCTTGCATTG
>JAJRWJ010000385.1 GCA_024276805.1 Gammaproteobacteria bacterium | reverse complement strand
TATCGCCAGCTGGCTGCATGATGATCATGCGACCTGTATTACTTATCCCAACGTGGCCAAAGCCATCGTGCAATGGCTTGGCAACGGCATGCCGAAAATCGAGCCGTCCTGGATAGAGCAGATCTGGGCACAGGTCAGCGCGCGCCCGGCAAACTTGTAAATCAGGATTCCATTCGTGGTCATTGTAGCAATGAATTTAGAGACTGTCCGGGTAAAAACAAATCGGCCACAAAACCGGTAAAATCGTCCATAATTTCGCAGATCCTCGTAAAAATAGTTCACTATTCGTCTCAAATTTTCAACATTCTGTCCTAATTTTACCTTTTTTCCCTCTGATCATTTTTGACCAGACAGACTCTAATCCAAGAATCCATTTCTTGTGAAATGCGACTTTTTTCTACAGGTGGAAACGGCTGAAGGAGATTCAATCCTCCAGCCATCATCCGTATCAATTGATCACTTCCCGCCAAGTCTGCCTTCCGGTTTTACCTTTTACCGAATCTTCCTCGGGAGAACCTTTGCTCGGATCGATGAAACTCCCCTTGTTGCCACTTCCACCGTTGATGACAGTAACATCCGATGTCCCGTCGCGATACACCTGGGTAATTGTTATCGTTCCATCATTATTCTGCACTTCAGTTTTTGTATAAGTGGAACCGTCGCTGTAAGTGACCACAGTGGTCGTGGTACCGCCACTGGTGGTAGTTGTCGTACTGGTGATGGCCAGTCCGGCACTGAATACCCCATCCTTTGGATCTGCCGACCCCGGTGCCGGAGTAAGAGCTGTCGCATTGGATGTAAAATCTTCCGGGGCATCAGGTATCCAGCCGCTGTCCCCATAACAAAACTTGTTGGGATTGTGCCAAAAACTGGTATATTCCGCCAGCACATAATTGGTAAAATCGGCTTGTTTGACGCACCAGCCATACTTCACCCGCTCAGCCACCGACAAGCCACCATTGCCATTATGATTGAGTTCCAGGGCGGAAGCTGGCGTGCTGGCCTTGATCAATTGAATGGTCAAGGCGCCGTCGGAACGTTCACCATTGGGGCCAACCCTGCCTTTACCGCTGGTATTTTGCATGCTGCCGTCAGCATTGACCTTGTTGACGCAACCTGTCTGCGTCGGAATCAAACCAGCGCGTATGACACCACCATCCCCCCACCAGTCCTTGGAATTGAATGCATCGAGTGGAAGATTGTATATCAGTGTATTGACACTGGCGCGGGTGTAGACTTTTAAACCGGTAAGCAAAGTTGAAGCGTTGGTTTCGCTGGCGAGGTTGCCATATGTCTTGACATTCTCATAATTCGCGCCACCAACGGACAACTTGGCCGCTGGATTCAAATACTGATTCATCACGAGAATCTTGAATTGAGTGGTCGCATCTGTCAGCGCATTGGCAAGATTGAAAGCAGGTTCGCTGGCATTGAGCATATTGACGCCGGTAACATCATATTTATCATCGTATTCATGAACATGTTTATGATTGCCATAGGTCGAACCAGTGGATGTGCTGCTGGTGACTGTATTGCAGGTAATGGCAAAATTATAATTCTGTTTTTTCTTGTCCTTTTCTTTCTTGCCACATTTACTGCCTTGTGTATAGGCCGTCAGAAACACATACCCGGATGAAAATCCATTTTTTGTGACACAGATTTTCTTTGAAACTTTGTTATATTCCTTTTCAACGTCCTTTGTTTTTGTACAAACCGTTTTAGTCTGGCTGTTCGCTGTTGGCGAGCTGGTGGTCGTGGTCGACGATGCGCCGTAATAATAGATATCAAAATCGAAATGCCCCCCTGATACACCGGGATCCGGAGGAGCGACCACGGTGCCATTGCTGGTAGGCAAATCGGGATGGAACGCATAAAGTGTAGTGCTGAAGCCATTGGCATCGACTAACCATGGCTGGGAAAATACACCACTACCGAGATACTTGGACACCGGTATACAGGTAATGAAGGTTGTAGTATCAGGAGTGCAGCCGTCAGCCCGATCTGCAGCGTTAAAAACGCCATCTTTATTCAAATCGAAGACAGGCGTAGCCGGGGAACCACCAGTGATGATATCAACTTCATTGAGCCAGTTTTCACCATTGGGTGGTGTCGGATTGTTAATTGTCGGATTGGTGCTGAGAAAGTAGAAGCGCAGGTTATTATAAAACGGCGCTTCCCCCACCACACGCTCCCCGGCTGGCAATGCAACCTTCCATCCTCTGTGATGACCGGCTCCACTCGTCCAATCAGGAACGTTTGCGGTGATTGTCCGGACAGCACCGCTGCCATAAGCTCCCAACGTCATTGTCTGGCCCAGCAACTGGTCATTGGCGGATGGTGCGCCATCCCAAATACCATAGGCATAATGAACCGACGTATCCGTCTGATCGCCCGTCGTAAGAATCCTGCCAGTAGCAAATGCCACCATGGTTCCGCCATAAGGATGTGGAAATATGGCTGGAGCAACAGTGATAGCTTGTACGGGAGACGTGGTATGCAACAGGGATGCTGTATTGTTATTGAGGTCAAACTTCCAGAGATTTCCATCGATATCCCCGGCATAGGCATATTC
>JAJRWJ010000384.1 GCA_024276805.1 Gammaproteobacteria bacterium | reverse complement strand
GCGCTGACCTGTGCCCAGATCTGCTCTATCCAGGACGGCTCGATTTTCGGCATGCCGTTGCCAAGCCATTGCACGATGGCTTTGGCCACGTTGGGATAAGTAATACAGGTCGCATGATCATCATGCAGCCAGCTGGCGATACTATCCCGATCCAGTTCGTGCATCACCCGGCCATAGCTGAGTTTCTCCAGGGCCATGGCATTGGACAGCTGCTCCATCTGCATGTGCAGCGGTTTGGCGAGAATCTTTTTACCCAGCTGTAGTGATTCACTGGCCAGTTCAAAGCCGGCATTGCTGATAATGCCGGCACAGTCATGCAGATCCCGCTGAAAACCCTCTCTCGACAGGGGCTTGATGGTGATGCACCGCTCCTGGCAGGGTATGGTTTCCGGGGAGTAAAGATAAAAATCATAATCGGGAAAAGTAGACAGCAGCGCCACCACCTTGCGCTGATCCTCGAAGGGTAGATAAACGATGATTTTGTTTTGTTGCACGCTCTTCGGAGGCTCGGGCGTTTCGATGATCGGCGGCAGGATAGGCTGACCGAAATGATGCCAGTGCAGACCGAGATGGTTTTGTGCCGGGGCAAAATATTGCATGACCAGATGCGCCAGCGGGTCGGCTTTGGCTCTGGGAATGGTGTGCTTGAAGGCATATTGATGGCCGATACCCAGTACCGGCAGGTCTTTCAGGGTTGCCGCCCAGGCGGTGACCGGTTCGAAATCGCTGATGATCAGGTCATAACCGGACAGTGGCAGGTTTTTGACTTCTTTGATGAACTGGATGGGATGGGACTGCAGGACAGTTTTCAGGTAATTGACCCGGCCTTTGTCGGTATTGAAGGTCAAGCCTGCGCGGCATCGATAGTGGTTGAAAATCTGCATGTCGAAAAGCTTGTCTGGAGGTCGGCCGGTAAACAGGAAATCGACCTCATGACCTGCCGCATACAGCTCCCTGGCCATCACCCTGGCCCGGGTGATATGGCCATTGCCGGTGGCCTGAACAGCATAAAAAATTTTCATGACAAAACCGCTCCCAGGCTCAACATGGCGATGCCGATGCCCAGTGACATGCCCATCAGGATATCGGTGGGAAAATGCACGCCAAGCATGACACGGGAAAAACCAACCGCACCAGCCCAGCAGAATAATGCCGGCATCGATGCCGGATAAAAACTGGCCAGCAGCGTGGCCATTAAAATAGCCGCCGAGGTATGGCCAGAAGGAAAACTGAACTGGTCGGAAGGGATGATTGAACTTTGAAAGTTTTCCAATGCCGCACTTGGTCTATTGCGTTTGAAGCCGTTTTTCAGGACAAAATACACCGGTCGTTCGAGCAAAAAAGCCAGTAGAATGGTTTGTAGCAAAGGGTTCTGAAAGCCGTCTGACCAGTAGATTGATCCGGCAAGTGCACAGTACAAAGGGCCGTTGCCGGTCCAGGACATGCAGCGGCAGAGTCTGATCAGATCGGCGTGCGTCCTGGTGTTGAGCAGCCAGGTAAACAGGCTGACATCATACTTGTGTATGGCATTGATGAGTTTCATTGCGCTATTCCTGATTCTTTTTGACAGTATTAAGAATAGTTCGCAAATGTGACAAATCGATGGCGTTTCGTTTAAGGTTTTGTGACAGGCTCGGACCGCCGCCGCCATTTTGCTTTTCGCCCAGCGCAACAAAAACAATCCCAGCGGCAGCATGATGATCAGCCGATCAGTGACTTTGATGCAGGAGGCTGGCCAGAACCCGCCTGCTGTGTATGGACTGTAGTGGTAGTGAATGGTAGCCGGGGTTTGCCAGGTGCATCGATCCCTGCTGCCTAATTCGTTACAATCTATAAACACCCCATGGCTGGATGTTCACCAATTTAAACCTGTCCGGACAATAAATATCGCTTTTTTTTATCGACCATGACAGGACTGATGGAGCAATCTTGTGTGGCAGTTCGTCACTGCCGTTTGCGATAGCTGCGCGCCCTGCGCCAGACTTTGTGCGTATGTGGGTTTCGGCGCGCCAGTTTGATGAATTTTTTTCTCGCCGTCGGCGATGTTCTGAGCATGATGGTCATGCCGATGATCATCAACGGCAGCCCTATCGGCACGGGCATGGGGAAGGTGATCATGCCGATCAGAAAAATCAAGCCGCCCGAGGACAGCAGCAGGGTTTTTTTGACCATCGTCAGGCTGCCCTGGACAGATTGCCTGACGCCTGTTGCAGCAGTTCCTGGCCATCCTCCAGCCAGCGTATGATTTCAAGCTGGCCGCTAAAATCCTCCACCAGGGCGGTGCAGCTTTCCACCCAGTCACCGCAGTTGCAGTAGGTTTTCTGCAGTTCCATGCTGCTGATTTCGGCGTGGTGAATATGCCCGCAGATGATGCCGTCCACGTTTCTTTTCCGGGCCTCGAGGCTGAGTATATGCTGGTAGCTGTTCATGAAGCTGACAATGTTTTTCACTTTGTGTTTCAGGAAGGCCGACAGCGACCAGTATTGATAACCCAGTCTGGAACGGATGGCGTTGAACCAGCGATTGACCAGCAGCAGCACTTCATAGGCTTCTCCGCCAATATAGGCCAGGCTTTTGTTATGGCAGACGATGCTGTCGAATTCATCGCCATGCAGGATCAGAAACCTGCGTCCATCGGCGGTTTCATGCTGGGCATTCAGGCGGATGTCGATGCCGTTGAAATGCATGCCGGTGTATTTGCGGAACAATTCATCATGGTTGCCGGGAATATAGACCACCTTCGTGCCCTGCCGGGCCTTTTGCATGATACGGTGGACGATATCGTTGTGTAGCGCCGGCCAATACAGGCCACTTTTGAATTTCCACAGGTCGATGATATCGCCTACCAGATACAGGGTGTCACATTCGACCGAATCGAGAAATTCCCGCAGTTCCTCCGCCTTGCAGCCTCTGGTGCCAAGATGGATGTCGGAAATCCAGATGGAACGATATTTGAGTGTCATGGATAGATCCTTGGAGTGATTC
>JAJRWJ010000383.1 GCA_024276805.1 Gammaproteobacteria bacterium | reverse complement strand
AGTGGTTGATTAAATAGTAGGAAGTGTTAATATACTGCATTTCCAGGCGCGGGATTTTCGCGCATCGTTCCCGCAGGTCCGGCCGGGCCGTTTTTCACCGAGGAGAATGTGATGATCTCACAAGCGGTAGTCGAACTTTCCCGCTGGCAGTTTGCCGCAACGGCCTTGTATCATTTTCTGTTCGTCCCCCTGACGCTGGGCCTGTCCTTCCTGCTGGCGATCATGGAATCGGCCTATGTCATGACCGGCAGGGAAGTGTACAAAGACATGACCCAGTTCTGGGGGAAATTGTTCGGCATCAATTTCGCTCTTGGCGTGACCACCGGTCTGACCATGGAATTCCAGTTCGGCATGAACTGGTCATACTTTTCCCATTACGTCGGCGATATTTTCGGGGCGCCACTGGCCATAGAAGGGTTGATGGCTTTTTTCCTGGAATCGACATTCGTTGGTCTGTTCTTCTTCGGCTGGGACAAGCTGAGCAGGGTTCAGCACTTGCTGGTTACCTGGCTGGTGGCGCTGGGCACGAATTTTTCGGCGCTTTGGATACTGATCGCCAATGGCTGGATGCAGAACCCGGTCGGCTCGGAATTCAATTACGAAACCATGCGCATGGAAATCAGCAACTTCGCCGAAGTGATCTTCAATCCCGCGGCACAGGTGAAATTCGTGCACACAGTGGCGGCGGGCTATACCACGGCATCGGCGTTCGTGCTGGGCATCAGCGCCTATTACATGCTGAAGGGGCGTGATCACGCCTTTGCCCAGCGTTCCTTTACCGTTGCCGCGGGGTTTGGTCTGGCGGCGTCGCTGTCGGTAATCGTACTGGGAGATGAAAGCGGCTATACCGACGGCGAAGTGCAGAAAGTGAAACTGGCGGCAATCGAAGCGGAGTGGGAAACCGAGCCGCCGCCGGCGAGTTTCACGGTATTCGGCTTGCCCGATCAGGAAAACATGCGCACCGATTATGCGCTGAAAATTCCCTGGGTATTGGGCTTGATCGGTACCCGTTCCTTTGATGAACCGATTACAGGGCTGAAGGATTTTCTGCAGAAGAATCAGCACCGGGTACGCAATGGCATGCTCGCCTATCAGGCGCTGCAGGAATTGCGTGACGGTCAGACCGACCAGCAAACCCGTGACCGATTTGCAAGGCATAAAAAGGATCTGGGCTACGGACTGCTGCTGAAACGTTACACGGACAAGGTGACCGATGCCAGCGAGGAACAGATAGCGATGGCCGTGAAGGACACCATACCGCCGGTGGCGCCGCTGTTCTGGACCTTCAGAATCATGGTGGCCTGTGGCTTCATCTCGCTGCTGGTGTTTACCCTGGCGTTCATCGCCAGTTCCTTCCGGCATTGCAGCCGGCCCTGGCTGCTGAAACTGGCGATTATCAGCATGCCGCTGCCGTGGATTGCCTGTGAAATGGGCTGGTTTGTCGCGGAATTCGGCCGGCAGCCCTGGACGATCGCGGAGATTCTGCCGACATTTTTAAGCGCTTCATCGTTGACAGAAAGTGATCTGATCATCAGTCTCAGTGGCTATATCGGCCTGTATACACTATTCCTGATCATCGAGGTGTTTCTGATGTTGAAATTCATCAGGCTCGGGCCCAGTGCGCTGCATAAGGGCCATTATCATTTTGAAGTCATTGCGGGAGAGGCGAAATGATTATGGATTACGACACCTTGAGAATCATCTGGTGGCTGTTCCTGGGACTGCTGCTGATTGGATTCGCCATTACCGACGGCTTCGATCTGGGGGTTGGCGTTTTGTTGCCTTTCCTGGGCAAAGACGATGAACAGCGGCGCGTACTGCTCAATGCCATCGGTCCAACCTGGGAAGGCAACCAGGTCTGGTTCGTCACCGGAGGCGGTGCGCTGTTCGCTGCCTGGCCACTGGCCTATGCAACGGCCTTTTCCGGTTTTTACTTTGCCTTGCTGCTGACCCTGTTCGCGTTGTTTTTTCGACCGATAGGCTTCGACTACCGCAGCAAGCTGCACAATCCGCACTGGCGCGGCGCCTGGGACTGGGGGCTGTTCGTGGGCGGTTTCGTGCCTGCGCTGGTGTTTGGCGTGGCGTTCGGGAATCTGCTGCAGGGTGTGCCGTTCTATTTCGATGGCGATATGCGCTCTTATTACCTGGGATCGCTATTGGGTATGCTGAACCCCTTTGCACTGCTGGCAGGCCTGATCAGTCTGTCCATGCTGGTGATGCAGGGCGCGGTGTTTCTGCAGATGAAAACCGAAGGGGTTCTCAATCGGCGCAGCAAGCGCGCGGTGTTCATCGCCGCTGTGAGTACGCTGGTCGACTTTGCGCTGGCCGGAATCTGGGTGACAAAAATTCCGGGCTATCATATCAGCTCTGATATCGTGGCCAATGCCGTATCCAATCCACTGGCCAAGACCGTGATCAGGGAACCGGGCCTGTGGCTGGACAATTACGCACATTTCCCACTGCTGTGGTTGCTGCCGTCGCTGACCTTCGTTTTTGGTGGGCTGACGCTGTATCTATCACGTATCGACAGGCCAGGCATGGCATTCATCGCCAGCAGTCTGGTTTTGGCGGGCATCATTCTGACTGCCGGTTTTTCCATGTTCCCATTTCTGATCCCGTCCAGCATTTCCACGTCCAGCAGCCTGACAGTGTGGGATGCCAGTTCCAGTCGTTCGACCCTGAATGTAATGTTCTGGGTGACACTGTTTTTTCTGCCGATCGTGGTAGCCTACACCAGTTGGGTGTATCGGGTGCTGCGCGGCAAGGTCACGGTCGAGCATATACGCAGCAACGACCATACTTCATATTGAAGGGGGGCAGACATGTGGTATTTTAGCTGGATACTCGGATTATTGCTGGCCTGCTCGCTGGGCGTCATCAGCCTGCTGTGGCTGGAGGCGCAGCAGGCCTGGGCCAGGGAGCACATGGCTGTGGATCCATTGACACAGCTGCCCTGTCAGGAGGAGATGCAAAAGCGCCTGCGGGAAAAAATCGCCAATTCAAAACGCAGCGGGGCGCCATTTGCAGTGCTCTACATCAGTCTCACGGAGTTCAGAAAACAGCACAATCTGATTTACAATGAAATGGATACGATACTGCGCGGCGTTGCGGAAACCTTTGGAAACAGTCTGCGCGATGGCGTGGATTTGAGTTCGAGATTTGCCCCGGAAGTGTTTCTGATTGTGCTGCCGGGAGCACGGTTGAACGGCGCCGAAGAGATTGCCAGGAAAATTCAGCTGGAGATTGCCAGCCAGGTGAAAACTGCGGACAATTTGCCGGTACAGGTGCAGATCGGCGTTGCCGAATATTCGCTTCATGATGGTGGTGAAGTCGATGACGCAGCCTTGCAGGAGGAAGTCAGGGCGCTGCTCAGAAAGGCTGAAAAAAACCTGCAGCAAGCACCAGTGTAACAACCAGAGGTCTTCATTTTCACCATCCGCGTGTCTTTCGACCTGGCAGAAACCTCTGCTGTTGCAACTGTGCTGCCGGCGTTGAATTGCCCGTCATCATCCCACCCTGCTTTTTCATATCCTCATCAGAAACAATCATTCATGCACGACAGGCCAATTCGCTTATAATGTCGGCTGGGAATAAACTGAAAGAGGAATAACATGCCAGTCGATATTCTGCTGACGGTGATGGTCACTTCGTTCATTCAATCGGTCTTCGGGGTTGGCGTATTGCTGTTCGGTACGCCGCTGCTGCTTTTGCTTGGTTATGATTTTATCGATGCATTGATCGTTTTGCTGCCGATTTCTATCGCCATCAATGCCTTGCAGATTCTCAAGCATTATCAATATATAGATTTTGGATTCTACAAAAATGTCCTGGTCTTTACCATTCCATTGGTGGTGCTTTTCCTGTTCATTGTCACGACGGCAAAAATAAATATCGGTTTCCTGGTGGGGCTGTTCCTGATTTTTGTCGCTCTGAAAAATGTCTCGCCTGCCGCCGAGGCCGCACTTGGCTCCCTGATTAAGTATGAGCGTATTTACCTGGCGGTGATGGGTATCGTGCATGGACTTACCAATCTGGGTGGGTCGCTGCTGACAGCCATCGTGCATGGCAAGCAATATGAAAAAAACCGGACCCGGGCTACCATCGCAATCTGCTACGCAACTTTTGCCCTGTTTCAGATCATCACCCTGAATCTGGTGCAGCAGAGCTATGCCGTCTCCTACGCGGACAATATGGCTTTCATGCAGATTGGCATGGTGGTTTTTCTGCTTACGGAGGAATTGGTCTACAGCGATATCGATAATGAAAAATACAGCAAAATCTTCGCCGGCTTCCTGTTGGTCTCCGGGCTATTGCTGGTAATGAAGTCAATTTAATCAAGATCCACGACAACTCGAGGTGCACTAAAATGAATATGAAAATCAGGAATCTGATCAAATATTTTCTAATTGGTATTCTGGCTTTTATTCCCATCGTGGTCATTTTGCAGATATTGATCTTTGTCGAGCAAGTCATTGCCGGTTTTATTCAGATGGTTTACGGCTATGCCGCCAGCTATCTGGTCACAGGCCTGCTGTTTTTGGTGAGTTTTGCACTGTTCGCCTATATCGGCTACCGGGTCAGCATGGGGCGCTCCCTGATCATCAATGTCCTGGACAATCTGATCGACCGGGTGCCGTTTTTGAATACCATCTACCGGGTCACCAAGAAGGTGGTCAATCTGATCTCCGGCCACGAAACGAAAGAACCGCGCGATGTGGTGTATATCGAATATCCGAAGGAAGGTCTCTGGGTGCCGGCCTATGTGACCAACAGGAAGGACGACATGTATGTGCTGTTTGTGCCCACTTCACCCAATCCAACCTCCGGATTCACGATCATTGCGCATGAATCCAAGGTCGTCAAGTCGGATATGAACATAGAAGAGGCGACCAGCTTTATCGTCAGTGT
>JAJRWJ010000382.1 GCA_024276805.1 Gammaproteobacteria bacterium | reverse complement strand
CAATAACTGCCACTCAGGCGGTGAAACTCCTGCAGCCGGAATTCAGGCCCCAGCTGCTGGCGTATCCGCCCTTCCACCGACCGGTAATGCATACCGGACAATTCCCTGCAGAACTGCTCGGGCAATGTATGCCCCATGGCTCTGGCTGCCTGCCGCCAGGCGCGAAAATAGGTCGCTTCGGTATCCAGAATCAAACCATCCAGATCGAGGATCACGGCCTGGAAATCCGGAACTGGGAATGCATGTTGCATGGCTGCACGAGACATCAATCGGAACCGACGGGATGATCTGAAAAATCCATAATCCTGCCTCTGTCAGCCATCGATGACCTTGATATATTCCCCCCCTGCTTCACGCGAGGAGCCGACCACGACTCTGCCCGGGCCGTTTCCCCCCCGCTCCAGAAACCCTGCAATTTCCACCCGTTCACCGTCAATCGCCTGACCGGTATAGGTGGCGGTATAACAGACGCAGACATTGGCCAGGATATGGTCGATACGGAAAACCGCTGGATAATCGTAACCCAGACTAGCATCGGTGACCTGCGCCTGCAGGGTCACTTTACCCTGTTTCCGATACTGGATCGATTGCTCAGCGGTGTTCTCAGCGCCCAGAGACAGATCGAATTTCCGGCCATTGACCAGTGCCTTGTTCACTTTGCGTGTTTCATGCCAGACATACTCCTGAAATGTCAAAGAGCATGCCCGGCGCTGAAAACTCTGCTGCCAGTGATGATCCGTCAGCGGCTGCAGACGATTGCTTTGCAGCAGGCGCCGGGTTATCGTTCTGGCCTGAAAAAAGTTGCCGCGCCCATAGACGACCAGATCGATATCCGATCGATCGTTGTGCGCCCCGACCAGCAGCGATCCGGTTACTCCGAGATGCTCAAGATCCAGTCCGCTGTTCCGGTACAACTGACATAACTCCTGCAGATCCCTCTGTACAGGATGACATTCGCGCTGCCGCAGAATTTCCTGCAGGACTTCCCTGGGTCGGTAATGTCTGGTAATGCACTGTACCGGCAGCGCATGCAAATGCGCGTCCTTTCTCTGCGAATAAAAAAGATATTCCGGAAAGGATTGTCGCAACAGCCGGTTGGCCTGCTCGGTCGAACATTTCCGCCAGCCATCCTGATTCACGACATAGCGCAGAAAGCAAAGCACCCGCCCCTGTTCGGTACCCTGTTCCACGACCGCGAAGACCAATCCTTCCCGCGTTTCGATAAAGTCCTTTGCAGCAAACATGATCAGGCTGATTCCACTCTGTTGCGGCCCTGTTCTTTTGCCCGGTACAAGGCGTCGTCGGCGACTTTGAGTAATTCATCGACACACTGATGCTGGCCGGTATACGTTGCCGTGCCAAGGCTCAGGGTGATCCGGTCGGCAATTGTCGAAGCCTCATGGGGGATATTGCCCTGCCAGATCGCGTCACGCAATTTCTCGGCAATCACCTTCACTCCGGCAAGATCGGTGCCCGGCAGGATGATGGTGAATTCCTCGCCGCCATACCGACAGACCAGATCAGTGGGCCGTTTGACCACGCCAGCGAGCAGCTGCGCGATATTGCCGAGACAGTTGTCGCCCCCCTGATGACCATAGGCATCGTTATAGCGTTTGAAAAAGTCTATGTCACAGATAATCAGCGAAAGTGGTTTTTTGTTGCGCCGGGCCAGATTGAACTCCCTGGTCATGGTCTCATCGAAATGCCGCCGGTTGGCCAGACCACTGAGCTGATCATACAGGGAAAGCTTTTTCAGTTCCTCATTGGCCCGCAACAGTGCTTCCTGGGTCTGCAGCAATTGTTGGTGAGCCGCATGGAGTTTCATGCGCATCGCATAGATTCGTTCCATCGCGGTAATCTGCAACTGTAGACGGAGTGGCTGAATGGGCTTGTTCAGATATGCATCACCACCGGCCAAAATACCCCGTGTATAGGCATCGTCGTCGGTTTTCGAGGAAAGAAAGATAATGGGAAACCAGTCGTCATCTTTAATATCCCTGATCTGCCGGGTGGTCTCGAAGCCATCGATGCCGGGCATTTGTACATCCATCAAGGCCAGATCCACCCTGTTTTCCTGCACACAGGACAAGGCCTCCATGCCGGTCACGGCTTCGATCACCTCATGCCCCATGGCGGTTACGCATTCCGCTATCAGCATGCGTATGGTTTTACTGTCGTCGACGACTAGTATTTTCATAGCTATTTATGTTCTTTATATTTTCCTGACATTATCACGCCACTCTGTCTGTGGGGCAATGCCTGCGATTTGGCGGCCACCAACCGGAAAGGAATCCTGAAGCCATTACCGCAACCAATCTCCCTGCCATTAACACTATAGCAAACAGGAAAAATCCTTGGCATAAATTCAGGCCGCAGTACCAGCCAGCGCCGACGGCATACTTTCCGGCAGTATCCTTTGCCCGCACTATCAGCAACAAATCCAATAATATCAGCAATTAGCATCTATATCCCACCACCCTTGATGGGTTTTCAGCAATACATCAGAAACTGTGATGTGCTGTTTAATTCAACACCGAGGCATCGAGCGCACCGATGCCGCCAATACATCCCTGTAGCGCATTGAACCTTTCCTTGTAGCAACGGGCGCAAATCAGGATTTTCCGGAATTTACTACAAAAAACGATAACTCATTGCAAAATAAGACGCTATCCAATATGCTCCCGTACTGGAAGTTTTGCCGGACATCATCCAGCAAGTCCCGGCAAAACATCCTGCAGGATACGCTTCGCATTTGAATTTTCAGCATTTCGGTGGATCATTTTTGCTCGAGGATACGGCGAATAGAGGCCATTGAAGTAATCCACAGCCAGGTTTTTCAACGTTGCCATCGGCAAAAAATCATGGCGCGGCGCTGATGTCATGCGCGGAGAAAACAATAAGAATTGCATATTTCACACAGTAGCAACGACCTTATCATGAGGAGATAAAATGAAAATTGGGATCCCCAAAGAAATTCATCACGGTGAAAAGCGCGTCGCGACAACCCCACAGGTAGCCGAGCAATTACAAAAACTGGGTTTCAGTATTTTTCTCGAGACTGGCGCCGGCGACGGTGCACATTTTTCCGATGAAGCTTATCAGGAGTCAGGGGTAAAAATTGCCCCGGATGCAAAAACACTGTGGCAGGAATCTGACCTGATCCTGAAGGTTCGTGCGCCGGAAAAACATCCTGAACTGTCCATAGATGAAATTCAATTGCTTCCGGAAGGCGGACGCTTGATCAGTTTCATCTGGCCCGCGCAAAATGAGCAGTTGATGAAAAAGCTGGCGGCCAAAAAAGCCACGATTCTGGCAATGGACAGCATCCCGCGAATTTCCCGCGCCCAGAAGTGTGATGCACTCAGTTCCATGGCCAATATAGCCGGCTATCGGGCGATCATCGAGGCGGCGGAGCATTTTGACCGTTTTTTTACCGGACAGATCACTGCAGCCGGCAAAGTGCCTCCAGCCAAAATCCTGGTCATTGGCGCCGGCGTCGCGGGACTGGCGGCAATCGGCACGGCCAAAAGCATGGGGGCGATAGTCCGCGCCTTCGATACCCGACCCGAAGTGAAGGAGCAGGTCGAGAGTATGGATGCCGAATTTCTGATGCTGGATTTCGAGGAAGATGGCAGCGGCACCGGTGGCTACGCCAAGACCATGAGCAAGGAATTCATTGCCGCGGAGATGGAACTGTTTGCCCGTCAGGCCATGGAGGTCGACATCATCGTCACCACCGCATTGATCCCCGGCAAACCGGCGCCGGAACTGATCACCCCGGGCATGGTGGAAACCATGAAGCCTGGCAGCGTGATCGTCGATCTGGCGGCCGAGCAGGGCGGCAACTGCAAATTGACCAAGGCCGACAAGGTCATCAAAAAACACGGCGTGACCATTATCGGCTACACCGACCTGCCGAGCCGCATGGCATCACAGTCCAGTCAGCTGTATGCCACCAATCTGCGGCATTTGCTGAGCGAACTTTGTCCGGAAAAGAACGGCGAACTCAACATCGATATGGATGACGAAATCATTCGCGGGGCAACCGTCATCAAGGAAGGCAAAATCACCTGGCCACCGCCACCACCAAAATTGTCCGCAGCCCCTCCTCCCCAGACAGAAGCGCCAGCGGTGGCCAAAGAACCTGTCGCTGAAAAAAAACCTCTGATTCCACAACAGCTCCGGCAAATCCTGCCACTGCTGCTGGGTGGTCTGGCTTTATATGGGTTGGGCAATGTCGCCCCGGAATCCTTCATGTCCCATTTCACCGTCTTCGTGCTGGCCTGCTTCGTCGGTTATCAGGTAATCTGGAATGTTTCGCCTTCCCTGCATACTCCTCTGATGAGTGTCACCAATGCCATCAGCGGCATTATCATCATTGGCGCCTTGATACAGATTTCTGCTTCAGGATTTCTCATCACGCTGCTCTCGGGGCTGGCCATATTAATTGCATCGATCAACATAGCCGGCGGCTTTCTAGTGACCCGCCGCATGTTGGAAATGTTCAGAAAATAAGGGGAGTTAGAACATGTCTCAAGGTTTAGTTACGATGTCCTACATTGCCGCTTCCATTCTGTTTATCCTGAGTCTCGGCGGCTTGAGCAATCAGGAAACAGCACGGCGCGGCAATCTGTTTGGCATGATCGGCATGGCCATTGCGATTTTCGCAACCGTGGCCAGCGATGCCGTCACATCCTATATCATCCTGATCATCGCCTTGCTGATCGGCGGCAGCATCGGCGCCAAAGCAGCCTTCAAGGTGGAAATGACACAGATGCCGGAACTGGTCGCCATCATGCACAGTCTGGTCGGGATGGCTGCGGTACTGGTCGGCTACGCGAATTTCATCGACCCCGCGGCGAGTCTCATCGGTGTCGACAAAACCATCCATGAGGTGGAAATTTATATCGGCATCCTGATCGGCGCCGTGACCTTTTCCGGTTCGGTCGTGGCTTTTGGCAAACTCAGCGGCAAAATCGGCGGCAAACCGGTTTTACTGCCGGGCCGACACTGGCTCAAT
>JAJRWJ010000036.1 GCA_024276805.1 Gammaproteobacteria bacterium | reverse complement strand
GGCAAAGTCGCGCCGTGGCAAGTGCTTCTGTTACCGCCCTGAATGGATATTTAACTTTCAATAATATTCTCAACCACTCAAGGCATAAGGATAAATTCATTCAAGACTCATTTCGATTTCGATTATAAACAGCCTTGTCAGACTTTGTCACTACAAATCACTTCTTTCTGATAAATATCCCAGCCTGCCATGCTGTTTTCAGCGCGAACAAAACCCACATTGTAACTTTTGATGCATCGTATTATTCAGAATCGACAGGCGGGGAATTTACCTGTTCACCATCCTGCAGCCATGCCATGAACAATTCGTAGCCCAGCGACAGAATGACCGCGCCGATAAACAGTCCGACGACGCCAGAAGCGAGAAATCCGCCAATGGCGCCGATGAAGATGACCAGCATTGGCGTTGCCACACCCCGACCCAAAAAGATCGGTTTGAGAATATTGTCCAGCAGACCGACCGGAATACTCCAGATCAAAAATGCCACGGCGGTAAAGGTATCCGCTGTGTTGAACAAATAGATAATGATCGGGATGACGATCGGAGTGATGCCGATCTGGATCACCGACAGCAGCAGACACAGCAGCGCCCACAGACCGGCGGCGGGAACACCTGCAACGATGAATCCCAGTCCTGCCAGCAGCGACTGAATGGCGGCAACCCCTAAAATTCCCAATGCAACGCTGCGTACCGTCGCTTCCGAAAGTTCGGTAAAGCGCTGGCCACGCTCACCGGCAAAGCGTTTCATGAGCATTTCGGCAAAATGTTTGCAGCTTTCCTTTTGCGCCAGCAGCACACCGGAAATGATCACTGCGACGATAAACTGCAGAATACCCAGTCCCGTTCCACCTGCGGTGCTCAACAGCCAGCTGCCGACCACCTTGAGATGTGGGGCAATCTGATGCAGAGCGGCTTCGAGATTATCCGAGGCCAGCTCCCAGAACCTGGACAGCGGTTCCCCGACAATTGGCCAGCTGGCGACGCTTTCCGGTGGTGGTGGCACGGTCAATGTCCCGCTGACGAACCCCTTTGCCAGAAATTGCACACTGTCCACCAGCGTCGCAGCAAGCAGCACACTGGGAATGATCAGGATGACCAGAAATGTAAGTGTTATGAGAAAAGCGGCAATTTTTTGATGCCCCCCCAAGAGAGCATTCAAGCGCTGATAAATGGGATAGATGGCCACGGCAATGATGACTCCCCAGACAATCGGCGTGATAAATGGTCTGACGATTGCATAGCACCAGAACACCAATATGGCGACAAGCCCGATGCGGATAGCCGCCTCGACGGAATTTCTCAACAATACGCTGTCGGCTGCTGCTTGTTTTGTACTGTCCATCGCTTTGCTCCTGAATGGTTGGGAGCAGTACTCTGGCAATCCTGGTGGCCAGCTAAACAAACCATAATTTCCACGCTCTGCGTCCCGTTTGGTAGTTGCCAAGTCTATCATAATCAATGTATTTGCAAAGTATAAAACCGCAGCGAACACGGGGTATCGACGCTGCGAAAAAACACAAGCCAGCGTCCGGCCGCTGCAAAAAAAATGCTAAACTGTCCGCCGCTGTCCCGATGCAATTTGCGACGCATCAAGCCTTCACAGGGTCAGGCAGTCATCCCCCAGGAAACAACAGCAAGCCTTAACATATTGCATACAGGCCCCAGACATGAACAATTTATTGATACGCGCGATCACTGCCTTCCTGTTGCTGCCGGGAATATTTGCCGGGATTCTGCCATGGCTGATTGCAGCACTCGATCCATGGAAAGGCAATGCCGGGATCCCTGCTGATGCCGGTCTGATGGTCGGCATCGCCGGGCTGATCATTCTGTTACGTTCTGCGTGGGATTTCTACGTCAGCGGCCTGGGCACACTCGCACCCTGGAGCCCACCAATAAAACTGGTATCCTGCGGCCTCTATCGCTGCACCAGAAATCCCATGTACCTCGGTGTACTGCTGATCGTTGCCGGATGGAGCATCGGTTATGGATCGCCAATGCTGTTGGGGTATCTTTTTTTTGCCGCAGCCGCATTTCACCTGCGCATCGTCTTCCAGGAAGAGCCCTGGCTGGCTGAACGATACCCCAAGCAATGGCCGCACTATGCTGCCAGTGTTCAACGCTGGCAGCCAAATTTCACGGCCTGTCACATCAGGACAGCCGGCAAATAAGCCCGTGAAGATTTTATATTTTCCTCATCCCATTCCGAATCCGGACATTCAATACCGATGAACAGTAAATTCCTGCCTGCCAGTCCATGCAACAAACATGCTAAATTCAGGTCTGTATTTCTCTGTTTGAGCGTAGTGCTGTTGCTTGCTGGTGGCATGCATGACGCCGGCGCCATACAGGACAATCAAAAAAACTACAGTTCCCTGCCCAGAGTCACAAAGCAAATCATTCTTGCCAAAATAAAGGAAATCGAAACCACGGATGAACTGGACGAGTCCGTCTCGGCGCAGTTGCTCGAATTGTATCGCAAGACGCTCAGCCATCTGGAAGCGAAAAGCTCCTACGATGAGACGGCCAGAGGTTATATTCATGACAGGAAAACGGCTGATAAAACAGCCCTGCAGCTGCGAAAAAAAATCCTGAAAGTGACCGGCAGGCCGCCGGCTGCTGCGCTGCGCATCACGGAAAAAACCCCTCTCCCGGAAATCGAACAGCAACTGCTCACGGAAAAAGCCAATCTGGCGGCCGTAGAAGCCAAACTCGCCGATGTCGAGCAGCAATTGAACCTGCAGCATGACCGGCCGACAGCCATACATCAGCGTCTCATCGACGCGAAGCGCAGCCAGGAGGAAATTGCCAAAGCTTTGCGTCTGCCTCCGGCTGCCGATGAAATGCCAAAACTGCAGGAAGCCAGATACTGGCTGAAAGAATCACAGGCGTTTGCGATTCAGGCGGAAATCAAGATGCTCGACCAGGAACTGCTCAGCCTGCCCATGCGTCTCGAGCTGCTCAAAGCCAAACGGGAATATCTGCACATCAATATCGAAAGGATCGGCGCCCGTGTGCAGATCCTCCAGGAGATGGTCAACCAAAAACGCCGGATGGAGGCCGAACGGACCATCACTGAAGCAGAAGAAGCCCAGCGAGAAGTGGAGGGCAAGCACCCGCTCATCGAGCAACTGGCTCAAGATAATGCCATGCTCAGTGAAGAGATCAAGACCCTGACCGCCGACATGGACCGGATTTCCGCCAGTAACGCCAATATGGAACTGGAGACCAAACACATTACCGATGAATTCAACCGCACCCGGCAAAAGCTGAAGCTGGCCGGCCTCGATCAGGCCTTCGGTCAGATGCTGCTGGAACAGCGACGTT
>JAJRWJ010000381.1 GCA_024276805.1 Gammaproteobacteria bacterium | reverse complement strand
CTGGCTGATGGTTCGTGATTATCTGGCGAAGGGAGTTCCATTCATTTGTAGTAACTGCGGAAGATCGCTGGATGATTGAGGAGACAACAGTGTCAGGTCTTGCAATCACGTATATGAATTGTTTGTCTGTTTGCTTTCAAGCGTTGATACTTGCTCTCTGGCAGTGTTGTAAGCATGCGTTTATGATCGTAAAAAAGCACTTTGATTGTTGACACCACCATGCCAAAAACAGTCATCCTTTACTGCAAACGGGGAAATTGTACTGACTATACAATACCCGCTCAAACAAAAGCCGGAAGGCTGATGCAGGTGAGGCATGAATCCCAGCAACGATCGCCCACCACTGTTGGGGTTCGCTTGCTCACACCAACCTCCTCGATGTTCTGCCTTGCCTGATGGATTCTTAATTCAGCTGTCGCAGTGTATTTAACGGCTGAGTAGATATAGCAGAATCAGATTCGCCAGTATCGACAACGCCGTCAGACCTTTCCAGAAGGCCAGCGGATTGCGCTGCGCCAGCGGCAGCTGCTCTTCGGAACCGAGGAACTGCGGATTGGGCGTGGACAGATCGTACAGAAACTCGGACAGTGCATCATATCTGAGCTGTGGATTGATTGCCGTGGCCTTGCGTAGCGCGCCATCTATCCAGATTGGCACCATCGGATTGTTGTGAAAGCTGGGCACATACTCCAGACTGGACAGATTCAGTCGATTCGGTTTTTCCGGCATGTCCTGACCGAACGGCAGAGCGCCGTTAATCATTTCATAGGTGATCACCCCCAGGGAAAACAGATCGGATTTGACCGTTCCCCGTTGCCCAAGATGATATTCGGGCGCGGTGTAATTCAGAGTGCCGACGACCTGATCCTCTGATTGATGGTCCAACGGCGTGATTTCCGCGATGCCGGCAATTTTCACCGAACCAAAGTCGATGATCTTCACCACGCCAGCGCTGTCGATCATGATATTTTCCGGCTTCAAATCCTGATGCAGCATCTCCATGCGATGAAAGGCGCGCAGTCCCTTGGCGATCTGTTCGACAATTTTCCGTATTTCCCGGATATAGGGCTTGGGAGTGCTGTCCATCCATTCCCGTAGTGTCTGCCCTTCTATGTATTCAGTGACATAGTAGATGCAGCTTTTTTCCCGGTCCGTACCCAGCACCTTCAGTACATTTTTATGCTGGATGCGTTTCCCCGCCCATTCTTCATGGAGAAAATGTTCGATGTAATGAGTGTCGTCGTCATAGAGTATGGACGGCGTCTTCAGTATCACCCGGGTATTGGTCCGCGTATCGTAGGCGCGATAGATCTGGGTGCGTTTGCTGGCGTGCAGCTCCTCTTCGATCCGGTAGCCATCCAGTATCATGCCCGGCGACAGCGGCGGTGGAAACGGCAGATTGGCATGCCTGCGCAGTATTTCATCCTCCCTGGCGAGAGGCAGCCGGTTCACCCGGACCAGCTGACAGGTGAGATTGTCATCGCTGGCATTGCTGCCTGCCCGGGCAACGATGGCTTCGGCAAGTTGCTGCAAATCCTCACCTCCATGGGCGACAATTTCCCTGATGGTTTTGTCATCGATGAAATCATGTACGCCATCGGTAGTCAGAATATACAGATCATTTTGTTCTACAGGAAAGGTATGAAAGTCGACTTCCAGATGCGGCTCGATACCCATGGCCCGATTGAGATAGTTTTTCTCCTTGTCCACCCAGACGCGATGGTCACGGGTAATCTGCTCCAGGTTGCCCTTTCGGAAACGATAGATCCGGGAATCACCGATATGAAAAACATACGCAGTGGTTGATTTCAGAATCAGGACACTGAATGTGCTGACCATGCCCTTGGCCGATTCATAGCGTAATTGTCCCTGGCTGTACAGCCAGGAATTGGTCGCGGAAAGAATCTGCTGCCCGGATTTTTTCACCGACCAGGAGTCGGGCGTGCTGTAGTAATCGGCCAGAAAGCTGGTGATGCAGCAATCACTGGCCTGCTTGCCGGCATCACTGCCACTCATGCCATCGGCAATGGCGGCAGTGATGCCTTTCAGGGTAAGCTGCGGTTCCTCAGGAATCAGTGAGCCAAAAAAATCCTCGTTGTCAGGTTTAACCCCCTGATCACTGCAGGCGGCGATGCTGACCTGTAACTTTGCTGCTGTCATAGGTGCCGGTCAACTGAGCTCGATCATTTCCACAGTGCCATCTTCCTGCACTTCAGCCATATGCCCCTTAGGTTCCTCGATAAATTGCACCGCCACCAGGACCACTAACGCGGCACTGGCGATAACCATAAAAAAGCTCGAAGGGGAGACAAAAGACAGTACAGTCAGAAACAACACGCCGCCGACATTGCCATAAGCGCCGACCATACCGGCAATCTGACCGGTCATGCGTCTCTTGATCAGCGGCACCATCGCGAATACCGCGCCCTCCCCGGCCTGTACGAAAAACGAACAGAGCATGGTCATGGCCACTACCAGTAACACGGGCCATTCCGGAGTGATCCGGGACATCACGTAATAGCCGACCGACAAGCCGACAATGAAGATGCTCAACGACAGCTTGCGGCCAAACTTGTCGCTGATCCAGCCGCCGCCGGGCCGGGCCACGATATTCATGAAGGCAAAGCCCGCGGCCAGCAGGCCGGCCTGCACCATGGTCACGCCCTGGGACTGGTGAAAGGTATCATAGAAAAACAGCGGCAACATCGACACCACGGCCAGTTCCGAACCGAAAGTCACCAGGTAGGCCAGGTCCAGAATTGCCACCTGCTTGAATTTATAGCGATGAATTTCCTCGATGGGTTGCTGCAGATGCTCTTCGTTGATATGCACGATTTTGTATACATTGTAAAAAAACAACACCCAGATACCGACATATATCCCGATAGTGGTAAATTCCGGCAGCAGCCCGACACCGGCCGGAGACAATTTCCAGGTCAACAGGGTCAACGTGGCATACAGTGGGATGGTCATCAGAATATAGAAAAACAGATCCCAGATACTGGTCACTTCCATCGCACCGGTCTTTTTCGGCTTGAAATAGGTCGAGCCCTTGGGGGTGTCGCTGACACTGAAGAAATAGACCACCGAATAGACCAGGGCCATGCCCCCGGTAATGCCAACGGCATAGCGCCAGCCCTGATCCCCGCCAAACAACAGCGCGATACTCGGCAGGGTCATTGCCGCAGCTGCCGAACCAAAGTTGCCCCAGCCCCCGTAGATGCCTTCCGCGACGCCGACTTGTCTGGCCGGGAACCATTCACCGACCATGCGGATGCCGATCACGAATCCGGCTCCAACAAAGCCCATCAAAAAACGCCCCAGCGCCAGTTGCTCGAAGCTGTCGGCGGTGGCGAACAGAAAACAGGGCACACTGGCCAGGGCCAGCAAGGTCGAAAAGGTGCGCTTGGGTCCAAACTTATCCACCAGCATGCCTATCGCGATGCGCGCCGGGATGGTCAGGGCGACATTCAGAATCAGAATGGTTTTGATTTCAGACTGACTCAGCCCGAGCGATTCCTTTATCAGCAACATCAATGGAGCATGATTGAACCACACGGCAAAAGAAAGAAAAAAAGCAAACCAGGTCATGTGCAGGATTTTTATCTTTCCCG
>JAJRWJ010000380.1 GCA_024276805.1 Gammaproteobacteria bacterium | reverse complement strand
CTGGCGTTGGTACAGCGGCAATGCCGGGTGTGCGTTTTCGATGCCGATACCGGTCTGGCGAATATCAATATTCTGTTGGCCATCACACCGCAATATACACTCGAGCATGTCCTGAGCGGGGAAAAAAGCATTGCCGATATCACCGTGACGACGTCTGAGGGACTGGCCATCGTTCCGGCGGCATCCGGCATCGCGCGCTGCGTGGATCTGGATGATCAGCAATTGCGGAAACTGGTGGCGGCCCTGCAGGAACTGGAAGAGCAATATGATTTCATTCTCATCGATACCGCAGCCGGCATCGACAAGGCTGTGCTGGAATTTGTCGCGTCGGCGCTTTACCAGGTCATTATCATCACCCCGGAACCAACTTCACTTACCGATGCCTTCGCTCTGCTGAAAATGCTGCTGGCCAGACGTTGCGCCCGGTCTGTCTATATTCTGGTGAATATGGTCAAGGATTATCAGACCAGCCGCGGCATCTTCCGGCGTTTTCATGGGGCGGTAAAAAAATACCTGCATTTCAATACCCTGCGCTATCTCGGTTATCTCCCCCAGGATACACATGTTTCCCAGGCGGTCAGCAAGCAGGTGCCGGTAGTTTTGTCATTTCCCGATGCATCCGTCAGCTGCAGTTTTCTGGCGCTTGCCGATGTCGTTAAAAAACAGCTGCATGAATGTGGTGACGAGCGATATTTCAGCAAATACTGGCAAAGCCATTCCCGGCATGAGCAGCAGGCCAGGGAAGCGGCGCATAATCACCAGGCGGAAAAACGCCAGGAGCATGTCCTGCAGGACATGCTCAGGCTGCTGCAGCGCCCGGAAACGGATCTGCAACAGGCAGGCAAAATAATGCGGCCACTACTGCAGGCCTATGTGAAAAAATTCCGGAATTTTCCCGACAAGGTCTATACGGAGTTCTACCGGCTTCTGGATGCACAGGAGTTCTCGGAGCAGAGTCTCAAGGAACATATCTTTGCCCTGGAATCGATCTATGAGAGGAAACACCACAAGCCTTTGCGTTCAACGGAAAATATCATTGCCAGTCTGCTGGCAAGCGTCTATGGCAGCCGGGAAAATTTTCGTCTGCTGCAAAAAACGCTGGAAAAAAGCTACCAGAGAAAATACCAGGAGAAATTGATCGACCCGGTCGAACAGCTGCTGGCCATGTTTGCCCAGGAATCCTTTACCAGAGAAGATTATCAGGTTTTGCAGCAGCGTTTGCAGCAGGCCTATCAGGCGTGTTTTGGTGAGCCCTATGTCAGTGACGCGGATCGGCTGGTCAGGGACCTCAAGGAATTGATCAGCGCCTATGAAAGAAAGAGTTGATTGCATCAGCATTGTGCAGTGCCGGAAAATGCTGAAAATTCAAATGCGAAGAGTATAATACCCGGCCTTATTCTGTTTAGCGGTGGCAATGGCTAAAAAACGACAAAAAAAGAGAGCGGTCAAGAGAAAAAACAGCAAACCTTTCAGCGTCTGGCTGAAAAAAACTCTGCTCATTGCTCTGCTGGGTTTTGCTTTCCTTTTCCTCACCTATGTGGGGTATCTGGACTACAACGTGCGCAAGCAATTCGAAGGCCGCAGATGGGCGATTCCGGCGAAAGTCTACGCCAGTCCGGTGGAATTGTATGCCGGTTACGAAATGACCTCTGTTCAATTCGAGAATCTGCTGGAACAGCTGCATTACCGGCGGGATTATCAATTGTCCGGTGTCGGCACCTATTATAAAAAGGGCCAGTATTTTTATCTGAATACCCGCAGTTTCATCTTCTGGGACCAACAGCAGCCGGAAATGTGGGTACGTCTGCGTTTTTCCAGCGATCGTCTGAGCCAGCTCATCGACCGGACTAATTCCCGGAATATCGCGATCATGCGTCTGGATCCGGTGCAGATCGGCAGTTTCTATCCGACCCGCAAGGAAGACCGGGTGCTGGTCAAGCTGCAGGATGTCCCCAAAGCATTGCTGCAGGGCCTGTTCGCCACCGAAGACCGGAATTTTTACCATCATTTCGGTATTTCCCCGAGAGCCATCGCCAGAGCCATGTGGGCCAATATCCGCGCCGGTGGCATTGTGCAGGGCGGCAGCACCATCACCCAGCAATTGATCAAGAACTTTTACCTGACTTCCGAGCGCAGCCTGTGGCGCAAGATCAATGAAGCGTTCATGGCCTTGATTCTGGAAGCCCGTTACAGCAAGGACGAAATCCTGCAGGCCTATCTGAACGAGGTCTATCTGGGGCAGGATGGCGCCAGTTCGGTGCATGGCTTTGGTCTGGCGGCAGAATTCTATTTTGCCAGGCCGTTGCAGAATTTGAGCCTGAAGCAGTTGGCCACGCTGGTTGCACTGGTCAGAGGGCCGTCCTACTACGATCCGAGACGCGCTCCGGAACGTGCTTTGAAACGTCGCAACCTGGTGCTGGAAAAGATGCGCCAGTTGGGCTATATCACCACGGAACAGGCCAATGCGGCGAAGCGCCAGCCGCTCGGTGTGATCCCCTACCGGCATCACTCGGTGAACCGCTATCCGGGATTCATGGAACTGGTGCGCCGTCAGCTGCAGCAGGAATATCGCGACGAGGATCTGACTTCCGAAGGCTTGAGAATTTTTACCACACTGGATACCCAGGTGCAGAATATCCTGGAAAAGACCATCCGGGTGAAGCTCAAACAACTGGAAAAAAGACCCAGAGTCAACAAGTTGCAAACGGCAGCCGTCGTGACACGGCGCGACAGCGGGGAAATCGTCGCTCTGGCCAGCGGTCGTGACCGTTTTGCGGCCGGTTTCAATCGGGCGCTCGATGCGGTCAGACCGATCGGTTCGCTGATCAAGCCGGTGGTGTATTTGACGGCCTTGCAGTATCCCGATAAATATACCATCACCACGCTGGTCAGCGATACAGCGATACAGGTGAAGGGTCGCAAGGGAAAAGTCTGGTCTCCAAAAAATTATGACAAACAGGAACATGGCCTGGTGGAGCTGCATACCGCTCTGGCGCAGTCCTACAATCTTGCTACGGTGCGCATCGGTCTGGACATCGGAGTCGCCAGGATTGCAAAAACCCTGAGCAGTCTGGGAGTCAAGCGGCCGGTCAAACTGTATCCATCCTTGCTGCTGGGCGCTTCCCCCTTGACACCACTGGAAGTGACGCAGATGTACCAGACTCTTGCCGGAGACGGCTTCGCGATGCCATTGCGGGCGATTCGCGCAGTGATTTCCTCGGCCGGCGAGCCATTGCAACGCTACCCGCTGACCGTCAGACAGACCGTGGATCCCGCCGCGACCTTCATCACCAACACCATCCTGCAGGAAGTGATGGACGAGGGAACCGGCAG
>JAJRWJ010000379.1 GCA_024276805.1 Gammaproteobacteria bacterium | reverse complement strand
TTTATTTGATGCACGAGTGGCGGCTGGCGCTGTGCTTAATCCGTCCTATACCACTCATGCCCTGCCCAATAGTGGATCCAGCTGGTTGCTCCGGTCCAGTGCATAGAGTTCATCGAACCCCCCGACATGGGTTTTGCCGATAAAGATCTGCGGAACGGTGCGCCGGTTGGTTTTCTGCTGCATCTCGCCGCGCAGGCCAGGCTCGGCGTCGACATTGATTTCTTTGTAGGCGGCACGTTTGTTGTTTAATAATCGCTTTGCCATGATGCAGTAAGGGCAACGATCTGCGGTATAGATAATGACTTCATGCATTGGTATATCCTTATATAATAAAATATGAAAAAACGCTATTATAGCCGGCAATTCAATGTCGAGCAATGGCAAGAGCCAGCGCCAGGCAGTCGATCAGCTCCCTGGCGGCTCCCGCCATATCGGCGGCAAAGGCCAGCACACCATCTTCATGGCCCAGCATCGTAAACAACCCGCTTTGTCGGAAGTCACCTGCCTGCAACAGTCTCTGGACCGCTTCGGCCATTTCCGGAGTGCCGTACGGGATACTTTCCGCACTATGGGGTAAACCGATAACCGCAGTTTGCTGCCATATTTCCGGGCAGTGGCCATGGATGATGTCGCTGACCGCAGAATCCTGCTGATATACGGCAGCATGGGTCAATGCCTCGGATGAGGGCCTGCATGGGCCACGGGAAGTGATCCTGTTGGCCTGCAGATCCGCGTGTACGATGATGCAATAGTCGTTGCGGGTCAGGGTTTCGAGATGACCCGTCTGGGTGCCGCTGATCAGGAACTGTTCGCCGTTGCCGGCAATTCGCTGGCTGATGTTGCCGTAACCATAGCCGGCGTACTTTTTTTTACATTGACCGATAACGCCGAGGCGATGCATGATACTTCGCCAGGCATCGATTCTGGCGATGTCGATGCTCTGGTCCAACTGACAATCGGTATGATTCAGCTGGTATTTGATGACGCCTTCGGTTTCTACCATGTGCGGGGCTGGTATTTTCGGGACAAACAGATCGTTTTTATTATAGAATAACCGGTTTTGTGTGACCAGTACGGCGGCCATTTTTCTTTGTCTATCGGAATGGTTTATAAAAACATGATTAGCCAGTGGTTTTGTGGCAGGCGCCCGGCAATACCAGAATGTTGCTCTACCAGCGTATTTTTTCCAGTTGCCATTGCCGGGCTGCATGTCGCGGCTCACCCAACATCGAGCCAGACCCTGGTGTTCCAAGAATGAATTTCCCAATCAGCCAAAAGGTGTCTTAAGCATGCGCTGTCCATTTTGTGCGGCCCAGGAAACGCGGGTCATCGATTCGCGCCTGGCGGATGAAGGCAGCCAGGTTCGACGACGCCGTGAATGCATGCAGTGCAAGGAGCGTTTCACTACCTATGAATCAGCGGAACTGAGTCTGCCGGCGATTATCAAACGGGATCATTCCCGTGAGCCTTTTCGGGAAAAGAAACTCCGTGCCGGGATGCAGCGCGCCCTGGAAAAAAGACCAGTGGACAGCAATGCCATCGAAGCCGCGATCACCCGCATCAAGAAGAGTCTGATGACCATGGGCGAAAGGGAAATACCGGCCCGCCAGCTGGGCGAAATGGTGATGCAGGAATTGAGCGTGCTCGATCATGTCGCCTATGTGCGTTTCGCTTCCGTATATCGCAGCTTCCAGGATGTCAGTGAATTTACCGAAGTGATCGAGGGACTGAAAAAAAATAGCATGAACGGCCGTCAGGATTTTGCTTTTATGGCCAGGGCGCTGCAACTGGCTCGCAAGGGGCGCTATACAGTCGACCCCAATCCCTGCGTCGGCTGTGTACTGGTAAAGGATGGGGCAGTCATCGGCGAAGGCTGGCATGTCCGGGCCGGACTGGCCCATGCCGAGATCAACGCCCTGGCGGATGCCGGCGATGTTCGCGGCGCCACGGCTTATGTCACGCTGGAACCCTGCAGCCACGTCGGCAAGACCGGCCCCTGTTGCGATGCCTTGATCGCGGCGGGAGTGGCCAGAGTCGTCGTGGCCATGCAGGATCCCAACCCGCTGGTGGCGGGGCAGGGCTTGCGCCGCCTGCAGGCGGCGGGCATTCAGGTATCCTGCGGGGGTTTGCGCGAGGATGCCGCGGAGTTGAATGCCGGGTTCGTGACACGCATGACCACTGGCCGTCCCTTGCTCACCAGCAAGCTGGCCATGAGCCTGGATGGCCGCACAGCCATGGCCTCGGGGGAAAGCCAGTGGATCACTTCGGCTGCCGCCCGGCGCGATGTGCATCGGCTGCGGGCGGCCAGTTCCGCCATATTGACCGGTATCGATACGGTGCTGGCCGATGATCCGGCGTTGACTGCGCGGCTGGATGAGGATCTTGAGCAGCCGGTCCGGGTAGTGCTCGATTCTGCGTTGCGGATGCCGGCGCGGGCAAAAATGTCCGGCCTGCCAGGCAAGACGATGATTTTGACCGGTTCTCGTGACAATGCCAGACGTGAACGGCTGCTGCAGGCCGGTTTCGAGGTATATACTCTGGATGTGAATGAAAATGGCCGCCTCGAACTGCAACAGGTGCTGGATTTTCTTGGCCAGCAGCAGTTGAACAGCGTCCTCGTCGAAGCCGGAGCGGTGTTGAATGGTGCGCTGTTGAGCGAACGCCTGGTCGACCGATGGATTGTTTATGCGGCGCCCTGTATCATGGGCGATACGGCGCGGGGGCTGTTCCATATCCCGGGTCTGCAGGCCATGTCCGACAGGATCGAACTGCAGTTGCGGGATGTACGACAGATCGGCCCGGATTTACGGCTGAAATTCAGTGTTGAAAATTAGATTGTTATGTTTACAGGTATCATTTTGGCAGTGGGCAGGATAAGGCATGTCGACGCGGCACGCGACGATTGCAGCATGACCATCGCCACCGGCAGACTGCCGCTCGAGGACGCCAGAGTCGGCGACAG
>JAJRWJ010000378.1 GCA_024276805.1 Gammaproteobacteria bacterium | reverse complement strand
ATTGATGCCGGACAACCCTTCCAGATAATCGCTTACCCGGGTCATATCGTCGATACTCTTGATACCCATTATTTTCAGAGTCACCTCGCCCTGCTCCAGCGCCCCCACTTTCACCACATAAAAATCGGAAAGTTTATCGTATGCCCCCTGCATGCCGTTCAGCATGGTCTCAAACAGAGTACCGCAGGGACTGCTCCACTGGCTGATCTTCTGATCGAAATACAGGGTCCAGTCGGCCAGCCAGCAGTTTTTTTTATGCACCACTCTGGCTGCCAGTACTGCGGGTGTATCGTAACGTTCGGACGCTTTCAGCAACTGCTCGGAATGCGCGCTCAAAACGGCCTTGACGGAAATGTTCTGCTGGTCCTGCAAATCCATCAATGGCAGCAGCAGCGGCAGCCCTTTGCGTTTTGCAGCGGCTGACAGGGCCTTGTCCATTTCCGGAGATCGCCCCTGCCGGTACAGACTGCGTCCGCCCCTCTGCTCCACGACCAGCCAGACCAGCATTTCCGGCCTGATTTCATTCCAGATGCCAAGTTTGCTGGTTTTCATCAACTCCAGAAGCGCAGTCTCATCGAACAAAACCCGCATCAGCCGGCTTGAATCCGCCTCCCCCGCGGCCATCGGCACCAGGGCGTATTGATACTGCTGTACATAACGCGGCGCATCCGCCAGCGCGCTCTGTACCACAGGGTCCTGAAAAATGTTCTGGCCAGCCATCACCCGGCCCAGAACAATCCTCATGGCTTCCTTTATTGCCGCATTGCGATGTTCCCGGGACTGGCTTTTTGCAATGATCTCCACCTCGAATAAATCCTCGACAGCTACAGCAAAGACGTTCTGACCGAGAAACAAAAATCCAATTAACAATAATCTGAAAAGCACATTCATATCCTTCACACAAAGCCATAGTTGTCTTGTACAATATCGGTAAATTCGAGTTTAACTTTAATTGTGAGAGAACAGCAAATTGGCCAGACAAAATCAGCAGGGCTTGAATTACAAAACCGCCGGTGTCGACATCGAAGCCGGCAATCGACTGGTGGATCGCATCAAGCCAATTGCCGCGAAAACGCGCACTGCCGGTGTCATGGCCGGCCTGGGCGGTTTTGGCTCTCTCTTCCAGTTGCCGCTGGATCGTTATCATCAACCCGTTCTGGTGTCCGGGACCGACGGCGTTGGCACCAAACTGAAGCTGGCCGGCGATTTGCACCGTCATGACAGCATCGGCATCGATCTGGTGGCTATGTGCGTCAACGACATCATCGTGCAAGGAGCAGAGCCGTTGTTCTTTCTGGATTATTTCGCCACCGGCAGACTGGACGTCGATACCGCGGCAAGCGTCATCGAAGGTATCGGCAGGGGCTGCGAACTGGCCGGGGCCGCTTTGGTGGGTGGTGAAACCGCGGAAATGCCGGGCATGTATCAGCAAGGCGATTACGATCTGGCCGGCTTTTGCGTCGGTATCGTAGAAAAAGACCGCATAATCGACGGCAGCCGGGTGCAAGCCGGTGACAAACTGCTGGGACTCGCGGCATCCGGTCCGCATGCCAATGGCTATTCCCTGATCCGCCGCATCATCGCCGACAGCGGCATCTCCCTGAACACACCACTGGACGGCAAACCCATTGCCATTAGCCTGCTGGAACCGACACGCATCTACGTCCAGTCTCTGCTGCATCTGTGCCGAGAGTTTTCCGTTCACGCCATGGCGCATATCACCGGCGGCGGTATTACCGAAAATCTGCCGCGAGTATTACCCAGGGGGCTGCAGGCAAACATCGATCTCGCCAGCTGGCCAAGGCCGACAGTTTTTCAGTGGCTGCAGAATCACGGCAATATCGCCGAACAGGAAATGCTGAAAACCTTCAATTGCGGCATCGGCATGGTCGTCTGCGTTTCTCCAGACGATGCAGAAAGCGCCGCCAACTTGCTGTCAGAGCAAGGGGAAACGGTTTTTGCACTTGGTGAAGTCACTGCCGCATCAGGCAATGCGGAACCCGGCGTTGTCTATCTCTGACCGCCAATAAGCTGAGCAATTGACAGCGAACTCTCGTCAATCCTGACCGTCTTGCACCACAACCCGGCGCAGCCAGCTGTAGATGCGCTTCACCAGCAAGCCTTGGTCATGCTGAAACTGATGCCTGTGATCATCGATTCTGACCTGTCGGTAAGAGTTGTTCGCTCTTGCCGCCAGACGTCTTTTTCTGGCGCTTTCGACCACTTCAGGCAAATCCAGGCTGGCGTATATATCCAGTATCGGCAGATCGGCGTCACTGATAAATTTCAGGGTCTGGACAACATCACCGGTGTTATCCGGAACCGGCAGACTGATGCAGACAATTGCCGCAACGCCGCTTTCAGGATGTTCACTCTGGTAATAAAGCGCCATCAAGCTGCCCAGTCCGTAGCCTATCAACACGATATTCCGGGGGGTTCCGGCCTTTAAATATTCTATAGCCGCCTGAATTCGTGCCTGCGCCTCCGGGAACAGCGCGTAGTAATCCCCGACCGGAGCACCGGCTTCCCTGACCGGCATCTGTAATGCCAGCGTCGCCCACCGATGCTCCGGCAGCAGGGTTCGCAAGGCATGCATGACATACTGCTGATCCGGCTGCCCGCCCATATCATGAACAATCACTGCCACGCCATAGTCTTCACTCTGCTCTGTTTCGGTATACAAGCCAAGAAACCTTGTACCTTGTGCTTCCAGCCAGAGTACTTCCCCGACCTGCAGGTTTCTGCCCGTCTCCACCGCAAAATCTGCCTCCCGCTGTGCGTCAGATGCCTGACCAATAACAGCAAACACACCGCAAAGCAGCCATAAAACACTCCGGGTAATTTTCATAAGGGCAATTATACGCCTGAAGTTTCCTGACAATTGGAAAGTCATAGCTACCGTATTACTTTGGGTTGCAGGGCTTTTGATATGGTTTGGCTGGAATGTGGCAAACACATTAAAATACCCCCCCTACATGCCCGGCTACTCCACTAAAAAGTGGCAAACTTCAGCTTATAACTTTCTGAACCGGATGAGGCTTTTTAATTTTGATTTAAGTCCTAATTGTTCAAAAATGTTTCCAAGTGCGCTTGAGAAGACATTCATTGAGTGATGACTGTGCACTAGCAACCATGCGCCTGTATTTTTTGGAAAGATATAAACATTCCCACATAACAAGCTCCCTGTAGAATATAAACGCTTATGCTCTGATTGTCCTTCTGTGAAATCAAAATACTTAAATTTACCTTCGCTAAAAATATCTTCGAAAGCATACCAATGAAGAATAGTACCGACAGACCATTTAACATAGTCGGAATCATAACCTAAATACTGATACAGAAGAACTTTGTCCTCGATAGGACAATACATATAAGCCACTGGCCTATCACCATCGAATAACAAATAGCCTCTCACCTGACCATTTTTGGCAAGATCGATCATCTTCCGGCAGAACAGATCCGTATCTGGCAGACCAGAATCCAGTAATTTTTCTTGATAACTATTGCGGGATACTTCACGGGCACTATGGTAAAACTGATTTAATTCATCAACTGTTTGATAGCTTTTCCATTGCATTTTTCCTTCGCATTTAGATGCAAATTTTTTTATTTTTCTTCGGATCGTTGATCGGGTTTTGGAGGAAAATTTGGTTTTATACTCCTCAAATGACTGCTGTAAATCTATATAATATCTATTGAACTTATCAGCAGTATAATATATGAAATTATTATCCGAGTAATAAGTGGGTTGCTTAGAAGTAAGAGGGGTACACCTCATAAGATATCCTGCTTCTTTATCTGCCAAATTTATAGTTGGACTCATTATATTTGAAGGAGGTTTAAATTCAGAAATAATATCGGGAGGCAAAACCTTCAAGATTAAATTTCGTTTGAACAATATTAAGTCGCCAAGCATATACTTCAACACTACGTTCGTCGTGAACCATTTATTATTCATACAAATCTACTCCAAATTTACTATACGATTCTTAAACTGTTTACCCAATGGGATAAATTAAAAGCCACGGCTTCTCCCTCTTTTCCCAATATATTCTCTGTGTATCCTCACCGCCGATTTCCTTTTTATCTGGCCAACTGTATTGGCAACACTATATTTTGGCAGAACACTTAAACATAAATGAACATGATCTGGCACGGCATGTCTTTCTATCAATTCGTCTCCAGATTGGTGGTTTAACTCCTTTAGAATTTTACCGACATTTTTCCTTAAAAACCCCATAAATTGTTTTTTTACAATATTTCAGTGCGATAACCATGTGATACTGAGGTTTCCTAATAAATGGAAAACATAGCTACCGTATTACTTTGGATTGCAGGGCTTTTGATGTGGTTTAGCTGGAATGTGGTAAACACATTAAAATACCCCCTACATGCCCGGCTACTCCACTAAAAATTGGCAAACTTCAGTATGTGGTATTTACAATAGCACTTTACATGGGGTTGGCTTTGCCATCCTCTCATTTTGATTCTCCTCTTTACCTTGGCGGGTTCTGAGGAGAATTTAACAACTCTGCACGCCGGGACGGCAAAGCCGATGGCTTAATGTCAGGAGCTTGGAACAAATTCTTATCTGTCTCGCCATATTGCCCGACCAGCGCCAGAGGCTGCTCAGGCAAATACCGATAAGTGCCCTTGCGCATATTGAAAAATGCCAGCTCCGGCAAACTCATCAATATGCCGACCACACCAGATTTCAGGGTTTTTCCGGCATCGAACGGCAGTGCGAGTAGCCCAAACAGACTCTCGGCAACGCCAGCCATGGTGTTCACGGCGCCATAGAACGGCCGCAGCAGTACTGTGTCGTCGGTAAAAAAAACAAAAAAGGAGTCCTCGGCATTGTATTTATACAGCGTCGAGGACAGCGTGTTTCCTTCCCGCAAGGCAACCCAGACAGCATTTTCCCTGGCGTACAGCTGCTCCAGCCGACCCAATCGATAGGACGGAAGCTTCTGGCTGCCGGCAGTGTGATATTGGCTCTGCACCGCCTGATAGGAAAGGAAGGGAATGAAATTGAGCGGCAGCGGATCGACATACCCCCCAAGGTTGCTGCGCACTTCCCGCCTGACAACTTCGCCGGGCTGTGTTTCGGCCAATGCACCGGCGCCGCGATGTTCAGCGAAGGCATTTTGTATTGTGCGAAACAGCTCCGTGACACAGTTTCTGGTGAGCAAATTATACCGATAGCGCTGCCACAGCTGCTGCAAATATCGCGCCTCGAAGCCATCGACACGCCGCAGGGCCATGCTGATCTGTCGATCCGTCAATGCCGGTGTGACCAGCCTGGGCAGCGCGATGCTTCTGACCGGCAACAGCCGCTCACCGGTCAAGCGCATTGCCCGACCAGCATGCAATCCCCGCAGCAGTTCGACATAGCGGTTGACCGCCCGCTCGAGATAACTGTAATCCCGTTCACCGTAAGCATGCCGGCGCTGCAATTCGGTTTTCTCCCGCGTTAAATCCCGCAGCGCATCGGCCAACTGCATCTGCAGTTCCGCGGCATATTTTTCTGCTGTTTCTGGTCCGATCGCCGGGCTGTCATCGGCAAAAATATCCACCGCCAGCAGACGACCCGAACGAATGGATTTATCGACGACAATCAACCTGGCCATATCGACCAGAACTCCATACCCCCAATCGGGCCGTTTTGAATCGACCAGCTGCAGCAGGCTTTTACGTAATTGCTGGCGCAACTGCCGCAGTCGATCAATTTCTTCAGCATTCAGCCCGAGTGCGGCATCCGAAGATTCAATCACTGCGTCAGCACGCAGCGGCCTGGCATCCTGCAGCACCTGCAATGCCAGCACTGCGGTCAGTAAGTCCTGATACCGTTCGGCAAACGCATAACCCCCTGGCGCCTTCCTGTCGACCGGGGAACTCAGCCTGCCCGCATCCCATGCCGATGGAGTCAGCTGCCGTATCCGCCGCACCATGTCATCCTTGCGCCGCTGCAGAAAATCCCGGCCATAGCGCCGTCCGATCTCCTGCCTCATCGTGACGATGCTCCCGGCTTCCGGTAGCACGCCTGTCTTGTTCCAGAGGGTTGCAGTGAAAGCATTTTGACTATAGAACAGACCCGCAGCAGCCAGCCGCAATGGCGCAGCCGCAGCTGATTTGGTATTGCCGTCGCGCAGCCAGCGGAGCAGTGCGCGATCCTGCTGCAATTTATCCAACAGGGAAAACTGCTGATCTTGCAACAGGGTCTGTGCAATCATATGATCCCGCAGCAGTGTATAGGCTGCCTCGCTGACTTTTATGCGGCTGAGATAGATGCTGCGGTTTTGCCTGTACCGGTACAGGAATTCGAAATCCGCAAGATCGTTTTTGATGAGCCGGATCAGACCATGATCGACGTGCTGATAATGAAACACAGCATCGCCAAAACGCACTGCGACATGGCCACCGCTGGCATTGCCCTCACTGGCATCGATGTACAGATAATCGAAAACTTTTGCCGCAATGGGCTGCGGCACTGCCAGACAAAACATCAGCAGCCAGCAACATCCCGGGGAAACTGCCGGGCAGCGCTTTATTCGCGCTGGCTGCGGCATACTCGACAAACCCATATGCAAGGTTTCCCTGAAGCACAGACCGCAATATCACCAAGGCGGTCCGCGCCGTTGTCAGGCAATACTGTCGACCGGCTTGAGCGCGATTTTATTTGCCATCATAACCTTTCTGGATATCCTGCATTTTGCCATAATCCGCCCCTGCCAGATTCTTTTTGTAGGTTTCGTAGGCGATACCTCTCAGCCCGGCTTTCTTCAACCCCTTGCCGATGGCGATATAGGTCCTGGGATCCTCCTCCCAGTTGACGATGCCTTCCCGCGCGGCAATTTCGGCGAGACCCTTCTGATAAGAAGCGTAATCCGCAGTCGAGGATTTGACATAGGCCACCGTATAATCGACGATTTCATCCTGATAGCGCAGATCCTGCTTTGACGACCTGGAAGGACTGCTGACGATGGAACTCACCGAATTGGAACTGCCTCTGGAACTGTTGGAAGAACTCTTCGAACTCTCGGAAAAGGAACACCCGGCAATATTGCTGAAAACGATCGCTGCGGTCAGCGCATGAATAAACGGGGTATTTTTGTGCATAGTAGACTCTCCATAAAACAAGACATGTAGGCAGATGGGCTATTCCGCCACCTTGAAAACGGCAAGCCGTCTGCCGTCTGCAGCAAACAACGTCAACTGCCGCTCGCGAATCTGATAACCGTCAACCTGGTCCAGCGCGGCAAGATAACCGGCTTCAGTCACCATGAGCTCCTCGGGCAGGCAATTCTTGCGGGTGGTAATGATCGGCGACAATTGCAGTTTTTTGCCTTTCAGGCTATAGGAACTGTAGTAACGGTTGCAACCGGAAAACCCGCTCAGCCGTCCCTGGTTGTCAAAGACTGCATAGATGTCGCCAGTATACAGATTGCTCAACATTCCGCTGCCGGAATGGAATGACAACAACTGCCATTGGGTCTCTTTCAAGGGCATGACATCGGGCACCACAAACACCAACACGACATCCCCGGCTTCATCCAGCAACTGCAAGCTGTTGCCTGCGCCCCGATAGGATGCCGCATGCTGCAGCAAATCCAGATAGCGTCTTTCCTGACGCATAATGGCATCGGCACAGGCCATCATCGTGAATCCTATATCGCCAATCACCAGCCGGCTGTCTTTTGCAGTTGCCCGATAGCCTCCAAAATAACTGTTGCAACCGCTGTTGCCATGAATCCTTGCGCCGTCGAAATAGAGTGAAATGGCTGTCTTTGGCTGCAGGGACAGCAGGGTTCCGTCACTGCGCGCCATTTTTTCCAGTTGCCAGCCGGTTTTGTTATTCAGCACCAGCGTCATTGCATCGTGTTGTGCTGTGGTATTTTCAACCCTGCCGCTCTTGACCGCAGTACTGCATCCCGGCAGTGCCAAGGCCGCCAGCAAGAGAACCAGAAACCTGCCGGCAATCAATATTTTCATGTTCTGCATTTTCGCTTCCACTCTGAATTTCACTGTTTTGACAATACCGTCATTTTACGGCTATTCTGTCGGACAAACAATTGTTCAATTACCGCCCCTGGTCCTGCCAGCACCTGAATCATTGCCGTCATCTGCGGATCATCCAGCAGCACACCCCCGACCTGTCATATGAACAAAACACATCGAAAACAGCCAATGCGGCATGGCAAAGCCTGCCTGTTGATCGGCTTGTCGGCGCTTTTATCTGCCTGTCAGACAACAGACCGGCTCCCTCTGCAGCGCACCGATACCACTCTGGCTAAAATAGCATTCGACCTCGAGCGGCTCGATGCCAGAGGCCTGTATGGGCCGGCGAATGGCTTGCGTTCTTTGACCTATGAATTCTGCATTCCCGCGCAGCAACGTTACATCGATGCAGTGCATGGCGTCGATCCGGACCTCAGGATCTACCGGCAATCCCCGGGCCGCGTCGGCTGCCATAATGATGAGTACCTGTGCATGGGCGAAACACACGGCAAAACCTGGCGACAAATCTTGACCAGCCTGGCCGCACTTCCCTATGTGGAAAGAATCATCCCCAGCCATTATGAATTTTGAGGATGCATTACTGCAGCTCACGCTGACAACCGCCGGTGTGCTGCTTGCTGCTTCCCAACAAATCCCATATTGATCCCAGGGCATCGTAGGAAAGCATTATAACGGGCGCAAAAACATAGCCGCCGGCCTTGACCAGGGACTGATCGAGCTGCAGCAGATCGATATCGGGATCGACCAGCCGTCCCGTCAATTTTATCGGCTTGTCGCTGTCGACCAGAAATCCCTTCTTTCGCAGATTGACCAGAACCTGCAGTTTTTCCCTGCCCAGATCGATTTGCCCTTTTCCCGTGACCCGCAGTTTCGGTCCATCCCAATACAGCATGGCAATTTCCGCAATCCCCTGTTTGACTTGCAAATGGGTGATTCCACAGCTGATCAGGAAATCGTTGCGACCCAAACCATAGGTAAACAGCCAATCGAATATATCCAGAAACAGCACATCCAGCCCCCGCCTGCGAATTCTACCATGCTCCAGAACCACATTGATATCGCCTCGCAGATTGGCGGCTATCTGATGCGCCGAATATCCCTCGCTGCTGACCCGTATATCATAATACTGACGCCCCTCCATGGCTGGAGGCTGTTGAAGCTGGCTCAGTATATTGCCAATTTCGATATTCCTGCCAACCATTTCCAATGCATAGGTCGGTGATTTACGGGCATCGATTTCAGTATCGATTTTCAGCTCACCACCGGAAAAAATGAATCTGGCGGGACCGACGTGCAATTTGCCATCCTCGAGAACAACCTTGCTTTCCAGTTTGTCGATACTGAAGTTTTCACCGTTCAGCCGGTTGAGAATCAGCTCCAGATCCAGATCGAGTGTTTTTAAAATCGTCAGAGGCAAGCGCTTGCGGCTGAATATCACTCCTCGTCCGACACCACTGTTGTCCGTCTTTTGTCCAGCATGTAGAACAACATTCCCGACATCGATTTTCTCTGCCGCAATTTTCCCGGTTATCCGGGGTTTTTCTCCTACCAGAGCCATGTCCAGATCGACGTTGAATGTGTTTTTGCCGCGCACTATTTTTCCCTTGAATGCCGCCTGTTTGCTGCTGCCAAAGAAATCCCCCTCGGCACTGACCGGACCTGGATCGGGCAGCGCTACAGCAAACATTTTGCCAACCCGGGCCAGATTCCGGACCGTCAGCCTGCCGCGCAGATGTATGCCGTCTCTTTTCAGAATATCATTCATGCCACTGGTTATTTTTATATCGAGCAAGTCTGAGTCTTGTTCGGTGATGGACAATTCCTTTATGCCAATAGCGTCTTTTGTGCCGCTGATCGACAACCGCCCTTTCACTGCGCCAGGATCCCGGAGTTTCACTTTATCGACAAGCGAGACCAGCAATCGCCCGTCAAAATTCATCCGCAGCCGCGTATCTCTCCGCCCGAGCAGGTCAATGATTTTCCCCTGCATGACAAGCATCGGACGGCGCGGGTCTCCTGAGCGCATATGAATCGCTTCCAGAGACGGTTTTCCGTTTCGATCACGCAGGCGGGCGCTACCGTCCAACCGGCCCAGGTTCACCGAATTGCCCAGGAAAACTTTCGACAGCTTCGCGGTATCGGATGCCGCCAGGTCTACGGCAATGTCCAGCCCTTGAAATGGCGCATCCGAATTTGGCTGCAGGCGTTCTATTTCACCTTTGGCAGTCACCTGCAGAGCATTCTTTCGACCGAAAAAAAAGTGCAGATCACTGACCTGCAGATTGTCCAGGGCACCGCTGACTTGTGCCCCGCCCCTGAGCGGACCAAAATCAGGAAAATTTTCTGATCCGAACACTCTGGCCGCTGCGCCGATGCTGTCCGACACCACCGAAACAGCCATCGCGATACCCTGTAGCGATTTGTCTTTCAGGGATATAGCCGCAACCCCCCCCTCTGCCAGCAGTAGCAGGGATCGCTTGTCACCAATCTGCAGACGCAGATTACGCGCAGTCAACACATCTTTGGAACCACGCATAGCCATACTGGCCTGCAGCGCGCCAAATTCCGGCAATTCCCTGTCGAACAACCGTGCGGCAAGTGCAATGGACGGTGCGGCGACCTGGATGTGCAGTGCTGTTTCCTGACTGGCATTGAAGCTGATCCCGCCTGCAGCCTTCACCAGCAACAATTCCTCGGCGCCCGCACGCATCTCGAACTGCTGCAACTGCAACCTGGCCAATGAGCCACGCAAACGGCCATGCGCAGTGAGTGGTCCAAAATCAGGAATTTTCATGCCGATGAATTGCCGCACTGCCATGGTACTGTCGGTGTTCAGCGCCAGATCGAGAAACAGCTGTTCCTCGGTGCCTCCCTGCGCATCGACAGGCAAGAGGATCTTGCCGGTAACAAGTAATTGCGCCCGGTCTTGCCCGGCTACGGCAATCTGTATCTGGTCGATAATCAGAAAGTCGCTGCCTCCGGTAAGCAGCGCTTTCCCGGAAACCATTCCCGACAAGGGCAATTTACTCTCGAAAGCAGTATGTGCTGCGGCAAGGTTCGGGGCGCGGACATAGACATCCAGATGCAACTTATCAAAGGCCGGACTGGCAGCGCTCAGTTCACTGCTGCCCGACAGCTTGACCTGCAGCGCCTTCGGCGAGGACAAATATACCTTTATACCACTGAGACGGAAGTGTTTTCCCATTCTCTCCAGATGTGCCGTGAATTTGCCAGAATCGAATTCTGGCAGGCCTTTCGGAACAAGCCATTGCAGAATGACAGGATCGTTGCTGCCACCCTCCAGCTTCAGT
>JAJRWJ010000377.1 GCA_024276805.1 Gammaproteobacteria bacterium | reverse complement strand
TGCCGATTCCAGACGTTGTCCATACTGAAACAACAACACGACCAGGCTGGAGAGAATGATCAGCGGCAGGGCGACCGAGCGACGCCGCATCCGCCAGGGTGAGTCTGACCTGGCCAGGACAATCAGCATCAGGGGGGTGAAGATCACCACGCCAATGGCATCGCCAACCCACCAGATAGCCCAGCTGAGGGGGAAATCGGCGCCGCTGATGAAACCCTGCAGATAAAGGGTGGCGATACCAATGGAAGGGGCGACTACGCAGCTGACAGGCCCTCCCAGGACCAGGAAGCGGAGGATTTTATCGTCATCCAGTAAAGGGTCGCGGGGGCCGACATGGCGATCGATCAGGAATGCGCCGAAAATGGCCTGTGCGCAGGAACCAACAGCAGCCAAGGTGCTGGTCGCGCTGGTGGCAAGAAATTTTTCCGATGTGGAAAAATCCCCAAAGGAATAAAATTGCGCCAGCAGTGCGCCAAGAAAGATGCCGGGGATGGCTTTCTTGTGGAACAGCAGTATTGCCGCCAGGGCAATACCCGCTGCGGGCCAGACAGGGCTGGCGTTGCTTGGCGGGACGGCCAGCAGCAAACCCAGATAGCCGCCGAAAAAATAGGCGCCAGCCAGACTCGCAGTGAGAAAAAGCGCCGATAAATTTCCGAGTAATTTATGGGTAAGTTTGTTGACCACTCGAAATATCGATCAGGGTTGCTAGGAATGGCTGATGACTGTTGTACAATTCGTCGCTGCAAAATCGACTTCGCGATACATATAAACATTGCCGCGAAATCCGATTGCCATCAAATCTGTGGTTGCAGCCATGTTGTTGTAACGACTGTCGCCAGTCAGGAAGCAATGACGTTATGAATTATAGGACAGTATAACTGACTGCGCGTATAAATTTCCCAATGATGACGGTTGCGCCCAGGGCGAGTGCATATAAATCACTGTGAGAATAGCACCTTAACGTGTCACCCGGATTTCACAAGTTCCATCCGTGCTAGCATGTTCATGCCGATGAGCGCTCTCGACCGTAGCCCGGATGCAGCCTCAGCGGAATCCGGGAAAAGATGCCTCAACCCGGCTACGGTAATCCCCTGAGGGTAGATCCCTTGAAGGATTACCATGCCCTTTTGGTTTTGCATGACCGGCGACCACGGTGAAGTATCGACCTGAGCGATGCTTGCAAGCCTCCACAGGAAGAAATCAGCCAGGTGCATGAATATTGTTGTTGCTGAAAAACAATCCATGGATGGATGTTCAGGGTTTCAATTTGGCACAAAGAAAAATTCACCGTTTTCATGGCCGGCATAGCGTATTGGTGCATAGACGGGCACCTGTTCGATGCCATACTGGGCGGCAATGGCGACGATGCCCGCAGAAACATTTCTATATAACATCTGCCCTTCGAGCAGATCATTGTTGTTTTGCAGTGCGGCGATAAAAGACTTGGCGAACACCGAATGATCACCTCCGCCGCCATCCATGACAGGCTTCAATCCTCCCGAAGTCAATACCGTGCGGGAGCGCGCCTTGAGCATGGCTTTCAGCCACTGTGATTTTTTTCTGGGGGACAGGCCGGTATCGAGACGGGCCAGCGAGGTTCGTGTCATTGCGCCGGAATAACAGGAATCGGCCACCACCAGGATATGCCTGACCGACATGGAGTTCAGGATATCGGTAAGCGCCACCGTGGAGATCCAGTTTGCCGTGTTGTCTGCATCGGCATCCACAGGCAGCCAGTGCCCGCGCATATTGACCTTGTCCAGTTCCCCGTGTCCCGCGTAATAGATCAGCAGGTTGTCCTGGTCATTCAGTTCACCCCGGAGTCTGTTCAGCTCGGACAGAATCTGGTAGCGGGTGGCATCGATCAGCAGTTTTGTCGTGAAGCCATATTTTTTCCGCAGAACCCTGGCTACAGCCCTTGCATCATTGATGGGGGTATCCAGTTTTGGTATCTTCCGGTAATTACTGTTGCCGATGATCAGTGCATGATAATTGCCAAAATCATGTGACTTCCAGGAGGCTGTTTGCGGTTGTTTCTGAATATAAGAGGCACGCTCCTGGTTTGCCTTGAGCGCCTTGTCCAGGGAAAAGACGAAGTCCAGACTGGCACGGCGGCCCAGTTTGTCGATTGCAGCAATATGCACCGGAGTTTTTTCCGCAGCAAGGTCTATACTTGCCTGAAAAAGACCGCGATCATCGATACTGTATTTTTTGTCGTTTACCGACAGTGACAACAGGCCCGATGAAGTCCTGACCTTGCCTATGATGTTGCCCTGTCTGACAACCGAGCGCAGATTTACAGTGGCAGTACCACGAAGCAATACAACGGGTGGTTCGATGATTTCGATTTCTGGCTTGCCGGTTGCTATGCGACCGTCGGCCTGCAGTTTTTTGATTTTCTCTTCATAGCGGCGTTTTTCCAGTTGCAGTCGACTGATCTGTTTCTGCTGCTGAACGATCACTGCATCCTGTGTGTGGTTCTGTCGGCGAATCGTTTCGTCGAGTTTGTCGCTTTTCGCCTGTAATTGTTTTTCCAGTTCGGCAAGCCTCTGTTCGGTATTGCCCAGTTGCATTTTTGTTGTCTGTAATTGCTGTTTAGCCTGTAGCGCAGCCTGCTGTTGCTGTTGCAGTTCCTGCTTTAAGCGCTGTAGCTGAGCCGTTGATGTGGATTGGGATTGCAGCTGTTCGTTCAGGCGCGCAATATTTTCCCGGTAAGTGTTTTTTTCGCTTTGCAGCTGTGCAATCAGTTTTTTCTGGCGCCGCTTTTCCTGTTCTTGTGCCGCCACAATACGGTTGATTTTCTGCAATTCCCGCTGTTTGGCATGCAAGGCGTTTTTTTGCGCCTGCTGCAATGCCTCTACAGTGGTTTTGGCGGGCGATTCATTCTTGAGAAGCAGTATTCGTCTTTCGGTTTTCGCCAACTGTGCCTGGGCTGCCAATAATTTCAACTGAGCTGTATCGGTGGCGATTTTATTGGATTTGAGTTCCCTGGCAATTTGTTCGGCTCTTCTTTCCGTTTCACCCAATTTGCTGTTCAGGGTATGCAATTTAGCCTGGTACTGCTTTTCCAGTGCAGCCAGGTTTTTTCGTTGTGTGGTAACTTCCTGTTCTTTTTCCGTGATGACTTCCTGCAGTCGCGATGACTCTCGACGATCAGTCTGGATTTCAGCCTTGCCGAACTGATCTTTAGCCTTGTCCAGCTGGGAACCGGTGCGGGCCAGTTTCTGTCTCGTAACCTGTAGTCGTTGCCGGGTTTTGTTCAGCTGATCGGCTAGAGTCCTTGTTTCATTGCGGCTGTTCTGTAATTCGGCTTCCAGAAGTCTGAGCTGAGAGACATTGGAATCCGTTGCCGTGGTGGCCAGTGTGGTTGCGTAGGGAATGCCAGTGTTTTCCAGGCCGGAGGCTTTTTTGTACCATGTCATTGCCCTGGCTTTGTCTTCAGGAACTCCCAGGCCCTTTTCATAGAGAAACCCCAGGTTGATCCGGGCGCGGGAATTACCCTGTTCTGCCGCTTTCCGGTACCAGTGAGCGGCCATTGCATAATCGGGTGTCATGCCCAGGCCTTTTTCGTATATCTCACCCACATAGACCTGGGCTTCGGTGTCACCAGCTTGTGCTTTTGGCATCCAGACCTTGAGGGAGGTGGCATAACTGGCACGGTCATAGGCGACATATTCGCCACCGCGTATCTCACAATCGACGGCTGTGGTTTTGATCGGGCGGCGTGCCGTCAGGTAAGTGGATAATTGCCCCAGCTGCCTGATTTGCCCGGGCAGAAGACAATCCACGATATACAGATCATCGGCATCACCAGAGCCTTTGCCTTGCATCGCCGGTTGCTTCGGATTACTCAGGCAACCGGCGAGCAGTGCGCATGCGATCAGGGTGTAAACAGAGTTTTTTTGCTTCATCGTCGTGGCAGAGTTGTGGTAATGCTTTATTTATACATCTAATTTTGCTATAAGTCAGGGGAATTACATAAGATAATAATAATTACTTGTGTTTACAATCGGAAATTTCAATTAAAAATCAACTACTGCAATGGGGGAGTAATGGAAAAAGAACCGCTGTATCCGCGCCTTGGAAGAGACGCATATATTGGCCAGGCTGTTTGTTTCGGTCTGATTCTGATGTCAGGCCAGACATGGGCCGCGAATCTTGGCGAGACGGCTGGATTGACCGCTTTGCAGTCCGAGACAGGCGCTGCGGTAAACAAAGTTTGCGTGGAGCTTGGCGATGTCAATGCACTCAGCGGTGCAGAGAAGGATCTGAAAGTCCAGTGTACAGCGATGGTAAAGACCGGCAGTGATCTGCAGGGGGACAGCTCTGGTACCGGATTGGGACTGTCCGTCAGTCAGCTTGGAGGCGCATTGCAGAATGTCAATACCGAGGAAATGGCGACCCCCTCGCGAATTGCGACCAGCTCCCTGTCCGGGCATGTTGCAGCAGTCGGCTCGCACCTGTTCAAGATGCACAATCTGGTGATTGGCGGCGGGGGCGGTGATGAACAGGGAGGTCTGCTGGGTAATCGTTTGAGTATGTTCGTCAACGGTGTCGGCGGTTTTGGTGAAACCGATGCCACGGCGTCGGAGAATGCTGCCAAATTCAGTACCGGTGGGGCTGTGCTCGGTTTCGATTATCGAATCACGGATCATTTCGTTGCCGGCTTGGCCGGTGGTTACAGTCATCTGAATTCGGACTTTGATGCTAATGTCAATGTCGCCGGAGGCGGTGTCGATGCGGATATCGGCAACCTGTCATTGTTCGCCAGTTATGATATCGATCAGTTTTATGTCGATGGAATTTTTACCTATGGCTGGAGCAGCTATGATCTCAGTCGCAAGGTGTTGATACAGAACAATA
>JAJRWJ010000376.1 GCA_024276805.1 Gammaproteobacteria bacterium | reverse complement strand
TGACGGGAAGGCCACGCCTGATGCCGTGCTGCCGGCAAGCAGGCAACAGAGCAACTATTGGGAACATTGTATCCGCCGGCCAGGCGTCAACGGGGCAATGGAGATTCTGTTCCTGAATGCAGGGTTCATGACCAGCTGTTGCGGTCCGGCGGATGGTCAAAAACAATGATAGACCAATATCAGGTTTTTTTTGTTCTGCGGGTGTGGCTCCCGGTGGCAATGGCGCAAACACTACACGGAAATTCATATTGTATGGAAATGACGGACACTAATCCGGCACAGGGAAGCGCTGACAGGGATTGCCGGCATCCAGACCCAGGGGATGGATGCCCGCTTCCCCCCGTTCAGGCCGGGGGCAGTTTCGCGGGCATGACGAGCTTTCGGATAATCCGACAATGCAGAATTATGAATAAACGACCCATGGAAGGGGGCTTATGGACTCAAACTGCTTATCGACATAACCTTGCCTGATGGCAAAACCCGATTGCGCCCTGGAGCCTGTACAAGGACCTTACGATTCACCGGCAGCCTGCGGATTCGCCAGATCCATCGTGACCTTTGCCAGGCCTGATACCACGCGAGCCAGACGCGGGTAATCGATCTTGTCGGGGGTGTCGGATTCACTGTGATAATGAGGATTGCGGAACAAGGCGGTGTCCGTCACCATCAATGCCGGATAACCTTCCTGCCAGAATGACCAGTGGTCCGACCAGTGGATGCCTCTCATCCATCCTGGTGCGGCGACACCTTCCGAGGGAAATGCGCTGTGGCGGCGGAACGAGCCGATGCTTTGCCGGACCAGAGTCCGCGAGCAGAGGTTGCCGACGAAGGCGATATAGCTGCCGGAATCCGGATAAAACAGCGTATAAAGCGGCAAGGGGTAATGCTGACTGTCCGGGGTATCGTCGTAATAGCCAATGCTTTCCAGAGAGAACATGGCGACGATGTTGACGCGCTGTTCGCGTGCACGGCGCGCGTACACATGACTGCCCATCTCCCGGGTATGGAAGAAAGGCGCTTCTTCATTGGCAAAGGCCACGAAGCGCACTGTACGCAGCAGTGGCATTTGCGCCAGCAGGCGGGCAATTTCCAGCAGGGCGGCCACGCCGCTGGCGTTGTCATCGGCGCCAGGCGAGCCCTGCACCGAGTCATAATGTGCGCCGATCAGCACGACATCATCCGGCAGCAGGGTACCGACGATTTCAGCCTCCAGATTGCGCACTTTTCTCCCTGCGGACGGGAATGTCTGCGCAGTGACACCGTACCCCATATCCCGCAGCGTATTCTCGATATAGACGGCAGCCTTCTCCAGGTTGTCGTGCCGCCATACGTTCCTTTCGCCAATGACGCCAGCCAGTATCTCGATATGCTGTTCAAGGTTTCTGCGCATTGCAATTTCCCTTGCACCAGGAGGGTTCAGGGTGTCAGTATGGGCAACGCCAGGCATGTCGGTCATATAGATTACCCAGCCGAGCAGCAGTATAACAATGGCCAGGGCCACACCTGGCCCGACAAGCATTCCGGATTTCACATGGGGTACCCGACAAATGCAGCATATGCCTGACCGCCGGTAATAAAGACTCTCCCTGCCTGGTTCTGCGGGTTTGGCAAAGTCCGTCTGGAGGCATGATCTTGTAGGTCAATGCCAGTCCTTCTGGAAGGAAGGCGGTACACTGCCTGCATTGAACTTCTAACTTCTGTTACCGTTGTAGTTGCGCAGTATGACAAGAAACGCCAGGAAGTCATAGGTCGCATGGATAACCATCGGCGTCAGCAGGTTTCTCGTCCCGCCATAATCCAGGGACAGGCCCAGATAAATGCCGACCAGGCCGGCCAATAGTGCATAGAGGGGCGTCACTGCGTGAACCAGACCGAAAATGACATTGCTGCCGATCAATCCAGCCAGCATTCCCCATGACGACTCCATCCAGGGTTGGATGACCCCACGAAACAAAAGCTCTTCGGAGATGCCGGCGATGGCCGCCAGAACCAGCAGGTCTGTCCAGTGGTAGCGATGCATGTTTGGCCCCAGGGTATCGTTCAGGATCCGCCGGATTTGCCGCACGGCATCGAACTTGAGTTGATAGAGCGCCAGAAACAGCAGGACCAATGGCATGGTGCCAATTATGCCGTAGACAATCGCCATTTCACTGAAATGCAGACCGGCGAAGGGATCGATTCCGGCTGTCCAGCCGAGTATCACGGCGACCAGAATCAAAGACCCTTCAAAATAACAGGCCAGCTTGAAAAAATTATCTTTTTTATCCGGATCACTCATGGGCTGGGGGTATGTCTGTGCGTGAAAAGATGCTCCAGGATTTGCGAATGCGAGGTTCGCTGTGCCTAGCAACTTGTTGAGTTCTTGCTCAGGTTTTAGGCAGGGTGACTCCCCGCTGTCCCTGATACTTTCCTCCGCGATCCTTGTAGGAACTGGTGCAAACCTCATCGGCGCCCAGAAACAGCATTTGTGCAATGCCTTCATTGGCGTAGATCTTTGCCGGCAGGGGCGTGGTATTGGAAAATTCCAGAGTCACATGGCCTTCCCACTCCGGTTCCAGAGGGGTGACATTGACGATGATGCCACAGCGCGCGTAAGTCGACTTACCCAGGCAGATGGTCAGAACATCGCGCGGGATACGGAAATATTCGACGGTGCGGGCCAGCGCGAAGGAATTGGGCGGGATGATGCAGACATCAGACTGTACGTCGACAAAGCTTTCGGCATCGAAATCCTTGGGATCGACGATCGCCGAGTTGATGTTGGTGAAAATCTTGAATTCATCGGAACAGCGGACATCGTAACCATAGCTGGAGGTGCCGTAGGAAATCACCCGGCCCTGCGGAGACTCCCGCACCTGTTGCACTTCAAAAGGTTCGATCATGCCCTCTTGCTCCGCCATTTGGCGTATCCATCTGTCTGATTTGATGCCCATCTTGACCTGCGTGGTGGTGTTGGCCGCAGCCATTCCAAATAGTAGTTCAAAGCATCCTTTGTACCACAGCACTGGTAAATAGCAAACTAAAATTATCGCCGGCTTAACGCAGGCAGGATGATATTATTGCGCCAAAAATGCTGGTTTTATGGTAGACTTGCAAAATTTTCGAGCTATTAATGACAGGTATCAACCCCCGTCATCAACCTTTCACATCCATAAATATTGCGGAGAAACTCAATGGCGATCAAAGTTGCAATCAATGGCTACGGCCGGATAGGGCGAAACATCCTGCGGGCACTGTATGAATCAGGCCGCACCGAGGAAATTCAAATCGTGGCGATCAACGACCTTGGCGACACGGAAACCAATGCTCATCTGACCCAATATGATACCGTGCATGGTAAATTTCCGGGGGAAGTGACTGCCGATGGCGAATTCCTGGTGGTCAATGGCGACCGCATCCAGGTCCTGGCCGAGCGCGATCCGTCCAAGCTGCCCTGGGGAGATCTGGGCGTCGATGTGGTTCATGAATGCACCGGATTCTTCGCCAACAAGGAAAAGGCTTCGGCGCACCTGAAAGCCGGCGCCAGAAAAGTGATCATTTCCGCGCCGGGCGGCAAGGATGTCGACGCCACTATCGTCTATGGCGTCAACCATGACACCCTGAAGGCAACCGACACGGTCATTTCCAATGCTTCCTGCACCACCAACTGCCTGGCTCCGCTGGTCAAGCCTTTACTGGATAGCATCGGCATCGAGCACGGGCTGATGACCACCATCCATTCCTATACCAACGATCAGGTGTTGACCGATGTCTATCACTCTGACCTGCGCCGCGCCCGTTCCGCCACGCAGTCCATGATCCCGACGAAAACCGGCGCCGCCGCTGCGGTAGGTCTGGTACTGCCCGAGATGGCTGGCAAACTGGATGGCTTTGCGATGCGCGTACCCACCATCAATGTCTCTGTCGTGGATTTGTCGTTCCAGGCATCACGCACCACCAGCAAGGAAGAAATCGACGAGATTCTGCAGAATGCCTCGACGGGCTCCCTGAAAGGTATCCTGGACATCAACAGCAAACCGCTGGTTTCCATCGATTTCAACCACAATCCGGCATCCTCTGTCTATGAAACGTCGTTGACCAAAGTCATGCAGGGCAATTTCGTGAAAGTGCTTTCCTGGTATGACAACGAGTGGGGCTTCTCCAACCGCATGCTGGACACGACCGTTGCTTTGGTCAACGCATAGATCTTTATCCGGCAGCACATCGCGGGACTGTACAGATACCGGGATGGATCGACATGGCCGATCCGCTCAAGCCATCGGCCATGAGCAAAACAGCCAATGCAAATGGTGGTCTTCCATCTGTATATCTCCCATGGATGGGGGCTTACAGGTAGCAACCAAATCAGAATCCGGCTTATGCGGACATTCCGCGCACATGGCTATTGCTGGCATGAAAGCGGATATCAATCAATTCAATTCAAGAGTAAGATGCAACAATTAAGAAGAACTAAAATTTTAGCGACGCTGGGACCGGCAACCGACGAACCCGGCGTTCTGGAAGCACTTTTTCATGCGGGCATCGACGTGGTGCGGCTGAATTTCTCCCATGGTGATGCGGAAACGCATATTCAAAGAGCCAAAGCGGTGCGCGAGCTGACCAGAAAAACAGGCCGGCAGGTTGGTGTTCTGGCCGATCTGCAGGGGCCGAAAATTCGCATTGCCCGTTTTAAAAACAACAAGGTCTTCTTGCAGGAGGGGCAGGATTTTGCCCTGGATATTCATCTGGACAGCAATGCCGGAGATGAAACCCAGGTTGGCATCACCTATAAGCCGCTGGCCGAGGATGTCAAGCCGGGAGACCGGCTGCTGCTCGATGATGGCCGGATCGTCATGGATGTGGTCAATGTCGAAAACATGCGCGTCAACTGCAAGGTCGTCGTTGGCGGCGACCTGTCCAACAACAAGGGCATCAATTTGCAGGGTGGCGGCCTTTCCGCCGCCGCACTGACCGACAAAGACAAGGAAGACATCAAAACCATCGCCAAGATCGATGCCGATTATGTTGCCGTGTCATTTCCCCGTACCGCCGATGATATCAACGAGGCGCGGCAACTGCTGCTGGAAGCCGGCTGTGATACCGGTATCGTGGCGAAAATCGAACGCGCCGAAGCGCTGGATGTCATCGAAGAGATTATCGAAGCCTCCGATGCCATCATGGTCGCGCGCGGTGATCTGGGCGTCGAAATTGGCGACGCCCATTTACCGGAGGTGCAGAAACATCTGATCAAACTGGCGCGAAAAATGAACTGCGTCGCCATTACCGCGACACAAATGATGGAATCGATGATCGAAAACCCGATTCCCACCCGGGCCGAGGTTTTCGATGTCGCCAATGCCGTCGTCGATGGCACCGATGCGATCATGCTGTCCGCCGAGACTGCGGCGGGCAAACATCCGGTCAAGGCGGTCGAGGCGATGCATCGCGTGTGCATCGAAACCGAGAAACAGCGCAGCGTGCGGGTTTCTGATCACCGGGTCGACACGGAATTCCAGCGCGTCGATGAGGCCATCGCAATGTCCGCCATGTATATGGCGAACCATACCAAAATTCACGGTATTGCCGCGTTGACGGAATCCGGCTCGACAACGTTATGGATGTCCCGTATCAGTTCGGGAATCCCGATCTATGCATTTACCAGCCATGAGAAAACCGCCAGCAAGGTGACCTTGTTTCGTGGTGTATTCCCGTTTCATTTTTCACATGAAGCGCAGGATCATGTCGAGGTCAACAGGGAGATCATCGAGGAACTGAAAAAACGCAACCAGGCCAAGGCCGGACAGAAGTTCATTATCACCAAAGGCGATCTGACCGGCGTCAAGGGAGGTACCAATGCCTTGAAAGTGGTCACCGTTGGCGAAGGCTTGATCCCCTGATCACCCTCTGGCCAAGGCTGAGTCGAGCCCTTTTCAATGTCCAGGCTGGGAAGCTGCACAGCCCATCCCTTGTGGAATATTATCAACAAGGAAGCCGCAGGGACTGTCTTTATCCATACAACCCCGTCCGACATCACCGCAGCGAAGATTTTTCATGGTCTGTAGCGGGCGTTGGCACCCCATCAGTCTGGCTGCTGCAACTTATAACGCATCCAGCTTGGCATAGGAGAGCATCAACCATTTCATGCCCGCCCGGGCAAAATTGATCTCCACCCTTTCCTGCGCGCCTTCGCCTTCTATCTGCAGAATGACCCCTTCGCCAAACTTGGCGTGCCTGACGCGCTGACCGAGCTTGAAGCTGGACTGGCTCAGGGTGCCCGGGGTCATGCCCGGCAGCGCTGATACGGGCCGGGTAACCGCCGCCCGAATGCGCACTTCCTGCAGCAGATCGGTGGGGATTTCGCTGAGAAAGCGGGATGGCCGGGATTGATTTTCCCGACCGTACAAACGCCTGGATTCCGCATAGCTCAAATGCAGCTGCTGCATCGCCCGGGTCATGCCGACATAGCACAGGCGCCGTTCCTCTTCCAGGCGTCCTGGGTCCTCGACGGACTGCTGGGAGGGAAACAGCCCCTCTTCCAGGCCGACCAGGAAAACCAGCGGGAATTCCAGCCCTTTCGCTGCATGCAGGGTCATCAGCTGCACACAATCCTCATGGCTGCCACCCTGGGTTTCACCGGCCTCCAGAGCGGCATGGCTGAGAAACATATCCAGCGCATTCATGCCGCTTTCATTGTCTGGTTGAAAGTCGAACTGGCGAGCGGCATTGACCAGTTCTTCCAGGTTCTCCACCCGATCGGCGCCCTTCTCGCTTTTTTCATTCCTGTGGAAATCCAGCAGTCCACTCTGTTCCATTGCCAGCGTGACCTGCTGAAAAAGTTCCTGGCCTTCGCTGTCACTCCGCAGCCGCTCCAGCAATTGCAGAAAGCCCTGCAGAGCATTCGTCGCCCGGACGGACAGAACCTTGTCTCCGAGCATCGCCACCGCGGCCTGCCACAACGTAATGGCCTCGCTCCTTGCTCTGGCGCGAATACTTTCCATGGTTTTTGCGCCGATGCCGCGAGCCGGGGTATTGATGACCCGCTCGAATGCCGCATCATCGTCACGATTGGCGATCAGCCGCAGATAAGCCAGGACATTTTTTATTTCCGCCCTTTCGAAGAAGCGCAAGCCACCATAGACCCGATAGGGAATGGCGCTGTTCATCAGCTTTTCTTCAAACAATCGCGACTGGGCATTGGAGCGGTACAAAATAGCCGCCTCCCGTCTGAGATTGCCTGTATCGATCCATTTTCTGATCTGTTCGATGACAAAATAGGCTTCATCCTGTTCGTTGAATGCGCAGTAAACGGAAATTGGTTCGCCGGAACCGCATTCGGTCCACAGATTTTTCCCCATGCGCCCTGTATTGTTGGCGATCAGCGCATTGGCGGCATCGAGAATGTTGCCGGTGGAGCGGTAATTCTGCTCCAGGCGTATCACCTGATGGTCGGGGTAATGCTTCTGGAAACTGAAGATGTTTTCAATTTTCGCGCCGCGCCAGCCGTAAATCGACTGATCGTCATCGCCGACCACGAACAGGTTGTTCCGGCCCTCGGTAAGCAGCCGCAGCCAGGCGTATTGAATGGTGTTGGTATCCTGGAATTCATCGACATGCACCTGCCGGAAGCGCTGCCTATAGAAGTCCAGCAACTCCTGCTTGTCGCGCAGCAGTTCGTGCGCCCTGAGCAGCAGTTCGGCGAAATCGACCAGACCGGAACGGTCGCAGATTTCCTCGTAGGCTTTGTAGATGAGCTGCATCTGCCGTTGATACATGTCGCCGGTTTCCTGCATGTGTCTGGCGCGAATGCCTTCGTCTTTCTGGGCGTTGATGTACCACTGCGCCTGTCGTGGAGGCCAACGCGCCTCATCCAGCTGCAAGGTCCTGAGCAGGCGTTTGATCAGGCGGTATTGATCGTCGGAATCTATCACCTGAAAGGCATCCGGCAAACCCGCTTCCCGGGCATGTCTTCTCAGCAGCCGGTGGGCAAGGCCGTGGAAGGTTCCGATCCACATGCTGCGCGCGGAAATACCCAGCAAATCCTCGATTCTGCCACGCATTTCCAGCGCTGCCTTATTGGTAAAAGTGACTGCCAGAATGCTCAGTGGTGACAGGTTTTCCACCTGGATCAGCCAGGCGATGCGATGCACCAGCACCCGGGTTTTTCCGCTGCCGGCTCCGGCCAGCACCAGCATGGACTGCCGGGGTGCAGTAACAGCCTGGCGCTGGGCTTCATTCAAGGTATTGATTATTGCAGTGACGTCCATTTTTTTCAGGATTGCTATTTTGTATTTCCAACGACGGTCAGGTTTGTTACAGTCGGCTATGCCTGTTGCACACCGAATGCCGCAGGAAAAGCATTGACCAGACGGCTGAGAATTAGTTAGAGTCCATAAGCACCCATCAATGGGATGGGCTGTTTTATTCATAATCAATGGCTTATGAGCATTGATGCTGCCGGCACTTCCTTATGCCGGAGTAGTTCCCGTCATTTTGATTTTTCAACCGTTTACCACGATTGTCAATACGGGCATATGCAACACACGGTATAATTTATTGGCGAGGAAAATTACCGGGACGGTAATTTTCAATTCCACAGGCTGCATTCCATCAGCTCATCATAACAACTATAAGAGGATTTTGACCATGAACTTCGATTATAAACGCATGCTAAAGTTTGAACGCAACGTCGGCGAAAAAGAAAAAAAAGCACGCATGGCAGGTGGTGCGCTGCTGATTTTGATTTCCATTTTTACCGCTAAAATCATTCTGCTGATTCTTGGCCTGGTGCTGGTGGGAACAGGCTATTCCGGATGGTGCCCCGCCTATTCCGGATTCGGCAAGAGTAGCTGCGATTCGAGTGAAGGGCATAAGCAAGATTAGAGGTTTGGATTTGTCTACAGGGAAGTAGCCTTTATGCTCTTGACACGGCAATATTCAGTGCTTTACTTTCTCTCGTCTGCAGAAGCAGGCCGGGGTGCGGAACATACCATCATCGGCATCGTTGCCTGCAAAGATCCGCTGAAAAGCCATACCCAGTGCCAGTACAGCACCTGTTTTACACGGATGGCCAGGCGACTCCGTTCAAGAGACTCCGGGCATCACGGGAATACAGGTGTTGTGCAGGCCTCAATAGATTCCTCCTTGCAGCGGGCTGGCAAGGCAGGATCGATATCTGGCATTTCTGCAAGCGGGAGG
>JAJRWJ010000375.1 GCA_024276805.1 Gammaproteobacteria bacterium | reverse complement strand
GAACTATGTCGGCAACGATCCACGGCAGATGAAAATCATTCCCGGCATGACAGTACGTATCAACATCATCACTGGCGCCAAATCCATACTGGATTATTTGTTGAAGCCGATCAGCAGGGGCTTCCGAAACGCTTTTCATGAGCGATAATGCGGGAAGGGGGGCTATTCCAACATGTAATAGTGTTGCTGAATAGCCCCCCACAGATCCCATTTCAGCTGATTCGGGCGGCGATCGTACCACCAGGGAAGGCCCTGATGGCGCAGAATTTGAATTCCGGTATTTTCGCCGAAGGATCCAGCGCTTCGTTGGTGATCAGATTGGCGCTGGCTTCGTTGTAGCAAAAGGCCATGAAGATACAGCCTTTCTGGATACCGATTTCGGCGCGCGCATAGGCGGTGAGTTCACCGCGTCGGGAGACGATGGTTATCAGACCGCCAGGTTCCACGCCAAGCCGTTGCAGGTCATCGGGATGCGCCATGACCACAGGATCCGGCTCGATGGCGTCCAGCGTCGTCGAATGCCGGGTCATGCTGCCAGTATGCCAGTGTTCCAGCTGCCGGCCGGTGATGAAAATCAGCGGGTATTCGGTGTCCGGCATTTCATCGGCATGAATATAGGATGCCGGAACGAACTTGCCCCTTCCGGACGGGGTTGGAAAACCATCGGTGAAGATGATCGGCTGGCCGGGGTCGCCGACGTTTTCCAGCGGATAAGTCAGGGAATCCTCCTCTTCCAGACGCTCCCAGGTCATGCCGGCGATGCTGTCCATGGCCTGACGCATCTCGTTGAACACATCTTCCGGTCCCTGATAGTTCCAGCCGCAACCCAGGCGGTTGGCGATTTCCTGGATGATCCACAGGTCCTGCCGGGCATCACCTGGCGGATCGACGGCCTGCCGGCCCATCTGCACACGGCGGTCGGTATTGGAAAAGGTGCCGGTTTTTTCATAGAAAGCTGATGCGGGCAGGATGACATCGGCAAAGCCGGCGGTCTCGGTCAGAAAGATATCCTGGACGACCAGGTGTTCCAGGGCTGCCAGCGCTTTGCGCACATGGTTCTGATTGGGGTCCGACATGGCCGGGTTTTCACCTTCCACATACATGCCGAAGACCTCTTTGTCGAGAATGGCATGAATCATCTCCACGGTGGTCAGACCGCGCTCCGGATCCAGTGATGTCTGCCAGAGTTTTTCGAAGCGTTCCTGGTTTTCGGGATCGTCCACAGGCAGGTAATCCGGATAAACCATCGGAATCAGGCCGACATCGGAAGCGCCCTGCACGTTGTTCTGTCCACGCAATGGATGCAGGCCGGTGCCGGGGCGGCCGATCTGACCGGTCATCAGCGCCAGAGAAATCAGGCAGCGGGAATTGTCGGTGCCATGAATGTGCTGGGATATGCCCATGCCCCAGAGAATCATCGAACTTCTGGACGTGGCATAGAGCCTTGCGACTTCGCGGATGGTTTCGGCATCGACGCCGCAAATGGGCGCGACTTTTTCCGGGCTGTAATCCTTCAGGTGTTGCCACATCTGCTCGAAGCCTTCGGTGTACTTCGCGATATAGTCATCGTTCTGCAGATTTTCCTCGAGTATGGTATGCATGATGCCATTCAGCAAGGCCACATCGGTGTCCGGACGAAATTGCAGGACATGTGAAGCGTATTTGGCGATGGCGGTACGGTTGGGATCGATCAGTATGATCTTGGCGCCACGGCTGGCGGCATTCTTCATGAAGGTCGCGCCGACCGGATGATTGACGGTCGGGTTCGAACCGCTGATGATGATCACCTCGGCCCTGGCGACATCGGAGACAGGATTGGAGACAGCGCCGGAACCCAGGCATTCCAGCAGCGCCACGACCGAAGAGGCATGGCAGAGGCGGGTGCAGTGATCCACGTTGTTGGAGCCGAAGCCGGTGCGCACCAGTTTCTGGAACAGATAGGCCTCTTCATTGCTGCCCTTGGCCGATCCCAGACCAGCCAGGGCCTTTTTGCCTTTTTCGTCGCGGATTTTTTTCAGGCCCCCGGCAGCAAAATCCAGGGCCTCTTCCCAGCTGGCTTCACGAAACACCCGGTCGATCTGACTGGGGTCCAGCAGTTCCGTGGTTTTGGCTACGTCGGCTCGCCGGATCAGGGGGGTGGTCAGGCGTAGCGGGTTGTCGATGTAGTTGAAGCCATAGCGGCCCTTGACGCACAGCCGTAAATGATTGGTGAAGCCGTCGCGTCCCTCGGTGTAGAGGATTCTGTTGTCCTTGACGTGGTATTTGATCAGGCAGCCGACACCACAGTAGGGGCAGGTGGAATCCACGGTCCTGTCCGCCTGCTGCAGGCCGACATTGTTGGCTGGCATCAGGGCGCCGGTGGGGCAGGCCTGCACGCATTCGCCACAGGCGACGCAGCTGCTGGCGCCCATGGGATCGGCGATGTCGAAGACGATTTCCGCATGCGCACCGCGATTGGCGAAGCCGATCACGTCATTCATCTGCTCTTCGCGGCAGGCCCTGACACAGCGTGTACACTGGATGCAGGCATCCAGATTGACGGCGATGGCGGGGTGCGACAGATCCGCTTCCGGTTGGCTGCGGCTCGGGAAGCGTGGTTTCTTGACATCCAGTCTGTCGGCCCAGTAATCCAGTTCGGAATCCAGACGATAGGGTGATTCGCCCTGCGCCGGCATATCGGAAAGCAGCAGTTCGACGACCAGCTTCTGCGACTTTATGGCCCGTTCGCTGGCGCTTTGCACAGCCATGTCTTCCTTCGGCGTGCGGCAGCAAGAGGGGGCCAGGACTCTTTCTCCGGCGATTTCCACGACACAGGCGCGGCAATTGCCGTCGGCGCGCATGCCCTCCTTGTAGCACAGGTGGGGAATTTCCCGGCCATGGCGTTTTGCCGCCTGCAGGATGGTTTCGCCCTGAAAAGCCGTGATCTGTTCACCATCCAGCGAGAAGTTCACTGTCGGCTTGTCGATGAATTCTGGATTAGCAGCCATGATTAACTCCTACTAGCCTGTAAGTCATTGCAATTCGTTCGGAAAATACTTGAAGACACAGCGCAGCGGATTTGGCGCCGCCTGACCCAGCCCGCAAATCGAGGCATCGATCATCACCGTCGAGAGTTCTTCCAGCAATTCCTGGTCCCAATTGTTCCGCGCCATCAATTCCGCTGCCTTGCTGGTGCCTACCCGGCAAGGGGTGCACTGTCCGCAGGATTCCTCCTGAAAAAAACGCATGGCGTTCAGGGCCAGGTGTTTGGCGCTGTCCTGGTCGGAAAACACCATGACTGCGGCGGAGCCGATAAAGCAGCCATATTCATTGAGGGTGTCGAAATCGAGCGGTATGTCGTCCATCGATGCCGGCAGCATGCCGCCCGATGCGCCGCCCGGGAAATAGCCGTAGAAGTTATGCCCATCGAGCATGCCGCCACAGTATTCCTCGATCAGTTCGCGAATGGTAATACCTGCGGGCGCCAGATGTACGCCTGGTTTTTTCACCCGGCCGGAAACGGAGAAGGAACGCAGCCCTTTGCGGCCATGGCGGCCATGGTTGGCGAACCATTCCGGTCCTTTTTCGACGATGTCCCGCACCCAGTACAACGTTTCCATGTTGTGTTCCAGTGTGGGACGGCCAAACAGCCCCACTTCGGCGAGAAACGGTGGGCGCAGACGCGGCATGCCACGTTTGCCTTCGATGGATTCCACCATCGCCGATTCCTCGCCACAGATATAGGCGCCGGCACCGCGCCGGAGATGCATGGAGGGCAGGTTTGAGCCGATCGGGCTGTCCTGCAGTGCGGCAATTTCCCGGGTCAGGATTTTCCGGCAGGCGGCATATTCATCGCGCAGATAGATATAGATTTCCTCACAGCCCACGGTCAGGGCGGCAAGCAGCATGCCTTCCAGAAACCGGTGTGGATCGCGTTCCAGATAATGCCGGTCCTTGAACGTGCCGGGTTCGCCCTCGTCGATATTGACCGCCATCAATCTGGGACCCTGGTAGCCACTGACGATGCGCCATTTTCTGCCGGCCGGGAAACCTGCGCCGCCCAGGCCGCGCAGTCCGGAATGCTCCATTTTCAGGATAACGGCTTCGCTGTCCAGCTCTTTTGCCAGGAACTTTTTTAAAGAGCTATAGCCGCCTTCGGCCTGATATTGCCCGAGGCCGATGTAGTCACTGACATCGGCTTCGATGTTTTTGTTGGCCACGGCCTCGACTACCGTCTCCGCCGTGGCCTGGTCGACGGGATTCTGCCCGACTACGGCAACCGGCGCATGCTGGCAGCGTCCGACGCAGGGAACTGGCTGGATCCGCACATCGTCTCCGAGACTTTCATGCAAAGCCTGCAGCAGATCATGGGCGCCGGCCATGTCGCAGGACATCGACTCGCAGACGCGCACCGTCAATGGCGGTGGAGGCGTCTGGCCTTCCTTGACGACATCGAAATGATGGTAAAAGGATGCGACTTCATAGACTTCAGCCGGTGACAGGTTCATCTCATGTGCAAGAGCGACCAGATGTCTGGCCGAGATATGTCGATAGTGGTCCTGAATTTTGTGCAAATGCTCGATCAGCAAGTCTTTCTGGCGGGATTCTTCACCCAGCAGGGAGCGAATGTTTTCCAGGGCCTGCAGGTCGACGGCATGACCTTTAGGGCCTTTGCGTTTTTTGCGTTTAATCTGCTCTGGGCTTATTTTGATAACTGCCACACGTATTTCCTCCGAGGGGTCCAGTGCTGCATAGCGAAGCGACGTGCAACACCTGGATTGACGCTTGAATATATATCCATTCAACAAATATAATTTAAATTTAAATTACAGAGTTGCATGCTTGAATATTTTTCTTGGCGCCAAGAAAAAACCAGGTGCTGCAACAGGGGTGGTTGCGGTTTCAGTCATTATCGGCAGCCATGATTCCGGCCTGATGAAATTTCACGCTGTATCCGGCATGACAAGCCACGCATG
>JAJRWJ010000035.1 GCA_024276805.1 Gammaproteobacteria bacterium | reverse complement strand
CGGCCCGGACCTCGTCCAGAATGACGTCGGTTTTCAGGGCAAAGTGGCAAAGCACTTCGTCGCTGTCGTGGCGTTTGATCAGCCCTTCGTAGGGGTGGATATCGATGACATCCCCCATGTTCATCTGACTGACGTCACACTCGATGGGCAGCGCCCCGGAATCTTCCATGGTGTTGAAGAAAATCGGCGCTATCTTGCCGCCGATGCAGACGCCGCCGGCCCGTTTGTTGGGCACATGGGGAATGTCCTGGCCGATATGCCACAGGACTGAATTGGTCGCCGATTTACGTGATGAACCGGTACCCACCACATCCCCGACATAGGCCACCGGGAAGCCCTTGTTTTTCAGTTCCTCAATTTGCTGCAGCGGGTTACTGATGCCTTCCCTGGGATTTTTCAGCATCACCTTGGCATGCAGGGGGATGTCCGGCCGGGACCAGGCATCCGGTGCTGGCGACAGGTCGTCGGTGTTGGTTTCGCCAGGGACCTTGAAGACCGTGACGGTGAGTTTCTCCGGTACTTCCGGCCGGCTGGTGAACCATTCCGCATCGGCCCAGGACTGGATGACCCGGGCGGCGAAGCGGTTGCCGGCTTCGGCCTTTTCCCGGACATCATGGAAAGCATCGAAAACCAGCAGCGTATGGGACAGCGCCTTGGCGGCAATCGGCGCCAGTGTCTGGTCGTCCAGCAGTTCGATCAGCGGCGCGACATTGTAGCCGCCGAGCATGGTGCCCAGCAGTTCCGTGGCTGCCGTGGGGTCCAGAATCGGCGACCTGGCCTCGCCTTTGGCGACTGCCGCGAGAAAGGCCGCCTTGACGTAGGCCGCATCGTCGACACCTGGGGGAACGCGTTCGGACAACAGTTCCAGCAGGAATTCCTGTTCGCCGGCCGGCGGCTGCTTGATCAGTTCCACCAGTCCGGTGACCTGTTGCGCAGTCAATGGCTTCGGCGGAATGCCTTCCGCCGCACGTTCTGCAGCGTGTTTGCGATATTGTTCTAACATTACCAACCTTTAATCAATGGGAAAAATAAAAAAATGGGATACGAAGAGAAACAGCCTGCCCGCTTCGCTGTGCCAGCCAAACTGGCTGGTGAGCAGGATTTGCAGTAATCAGGGCTGTGGCCTACTTATGGAATTACTGATACTGTGCTGAATGCATATTTCAGGAATGCCCGGGGAGGCCGGTTTTTTTGGGACTATGTTGCCGATACGTAAACCAGAGCGGCACACCCAGGCCGAATTCAGCAACGGTCGATGGTTGCTATTTTAATGGTTTTTTGCCCTTTGGGCCATTACAACGGCCTTATGTCAGCAACATATACTCTCCGCCTGTGAATTTTCAGTATTTCGGTGGTTCATTTTTTTGTCGAGGGCAAGGCGAAAAAACGCCGCTATAGCAATCTGCAGCAAGGTTTTTCAACGTAGCCATCGGCAAAAAAGGGGCGGTCGGAATGCCGAAAACGCATGTGGAGAGTATAAAATAGTCGATTGATCAATGCAGGTTGCACAGAGTGATAGCGAAATCCGGCGGTCAGGTTTGCATCGAGGCTGTGATGCCGGGTTTCGTTCCTCAACCACAAGTTGCGCTCATTTGATCAGCAGAAACAATGCGAATGGTTGTTCCCAGGCAACGGATACTTTGCTGCAGGGCAAATATCCGCAGCGACAGTTTTCTATATGCTTGGTGTTTTGTTGCCGGCATGAGTGCGTTCGTAAACTTCCTGGCAGCTGAGGCAGCGTTTGGCAGTCGGGTAGGCCTGCAGACGTTGCACTGCTATAGGCTGTTGACAGTCGATGCATTCGCCATAGGTTTTGCTGGCGATGCGCAGCAATGCCGCATCGATATCACGAATTTCCTGAATCTGCCGGTCTATGGTTGCATTGTTGATGTCGACCAGCAGATCGGCCAGTGCTTCATCGGAAACATCATGGACACTGCCAGCCAGCTCCTTGAAATTTTCATTGTCGGAACGCAGCAGATTCTGCCGGATCTCTTCGCGCAATTGCAGATACTGTGCTTTCAACTGTTTTTTAAATTCATCGAGTTGCTGTTCCGATAGTTCAACGGACATGGATAGCTCCCTTACGAGAAAAAAGTATCAAAAAGGTTGTGAAGGTTATTTGTACGGCCTTCGACAAAAAAGTCATGGCCGGCATTGGCTGATAATTGCTGTGTGACAAAGTATATACTTTTCTTAATGGCGATGATAACAGAATAAGCGTGAAATCACCTCTGTGTGTCTGGAGCGCACGGCGAGCGCATATAAAATCATGAAAAACCGAAAGGATAGGGTAATCCACCAGGAGAACTACCATAGGTGATGAGCGTAGCCGCGGGTCGAGGCGGCTTTTCCCGGATTCCGCTGAGGCTGCATCCGGGCTACGGGAATCAGCGCTGATCGGCATGAACAAAGCGGCAAATCCTGAATCGAACGTAGCCCGGATGCAGCTTGCGTAATCCAGGCTCCAGGGATGGGTTTAAACATGCCGTCCATGGCACTGGATGCCCGCTTCCAGGGGAGTATGACGAGTTTGCGGAGTATCTGACGAAGTAGAACAAATAGCGCTTGACAGTTTTCCTGCAAACTGGGTATTTTCACTTGTAGGCATGGTTTTCATGAGGTGGACGATGTATGCAATGAACCGACAAATTTTGCAATGGCTGTATTTTCTGGTTTTTTACATGACAGCGACATGTACTGTTGCAGGAGAAGCACCGATGACCCTGATACTGGAATCCCCCGATTTTGCCCGGCAGGGTGAAATTCCTGAACGTTTCACCTGTGATGGCAAGGATATTTCGCCGGCCCTGCAGTGGAGCGGAATTCCCCAACAGGCCCGTAGCCTGGTGTTGATCGTCGATGACCCGGATGCACCCGATCCTGCCGCGCCAAAAATGACCTGGGTGCACTGGCTGCTCTATAACATTCCAGCGAGTGCCGATGGATTGCCGGAAAATGCGGCATCCGGGGAACTGCCGGCAGGAACCCTGCAAGGCAAAAACGACTGGCGGCGAACCGGTTACGGTGGGCCTTGTCCACCGATTGGACGGCATCGCTATTTTTTCAAGCTGTACGCTCTGGATGAGCAATTGCCCGATTTGCATGAGCCGGACAAGGCGCGACTGGAGAAGGCCATGGCCGGGCATATCATCGGGCAGACGGAATTGATTGGCACTTATCAGCGCCGTTAGAAAGGTGCGGCAATCAAGTTCCATCAGGATTTGGGCGGAGCACAGACATCACTCCTGCACGGGGCGGGAATGATGCCTGTTGCCCGGTCAAGTCAACTTTGCCATAGTTGAAAAGGCTCTGTACAGGGTGGGGCAGTGCGCGCCTGGCAACTTTCTGTATTCATGTCTGCAAGCGTGTGCAATGCACACCCGGTATCGAGCAATCTGGCAAAGGATGGTCAGAGATAGCTCAACAGCAGGAACAACACGACGGTCAGTCCCAGTCCGGAATGGATGACGCCATTGACACTGGCAATTGGCCCGGGTTTACCGGCTGCGGGCAGTTTTTTGACGATATCGAGATGCTTGATGGCCGGATAGGCACCGTTGTATTCCAGTACCAGAATTACCAGAACACAGGCAATCAGCGCCAATGCGCCAAAACTGTGTGGGTAGTGGGAGGAAGCCCCCATGAAAAACAGCATCGGGATGGAAAACAGGGTGTTGGTCCTCGATGCCAGGCCAGCCTTGGCTTGCGCTTCCGCGACCTGCGGTGACGCCGCGCCGCCGCCGGCGGCTTTTTTTGCCGATTCGATCATCAAGGTCTGATTCGGCCAGATAATGAACCAGACATTGAGGAACATGAAGATTCCCAGCAGTGCTCCGACATAGATGTCGATGGACATGCCACCGCCTCTGACGGCAAAAATACCCAGGCCGGTTGCGACAGTCAACAGAGCGCCCCAGCGAAACCAGCCAATGGCCCTTGGCGCCATCTTCTGCATGACATCGGATTTTGCCTTGGCATCGGCTTCCTTGAAATATTCTCCCTGCACGAAATTGAAATAATAGAGCAGACCGATCCAGGTGATGCCCGCCATGAAGTGACCCCAGCGCAACAGCATTTCTATGCCGCTGCCAGTAGTAAAAATTTCCATCGTTTCTCCTCATTTTTTGTTATTGGAATAAATCCACGTCATAAACGATAACGTGGAGTCGAATGTTGTCTGTAATTCGACCTGTTTGTCAAGTTATTGTTTTGTAATGAGGTGAGGGGGTGGGGTCAAAGCTGCCTGGCAGGCGGTCGTTGTTCGGGCAGGTTGCTTGGACAGGACGATTCCCTGCCGTCAGTCGGCGCCAGTCTTAAAGGGCTTTTTTGACTGAACGGCAAGGATTGTCATGGAAGTTGATTGAGGTGCGCGGCCAGGTAGGCTTTTTGTTATCCCAGTGTACGATTGCATAGCCAGGCGCGCAGGGGATGATGGAGAATGGTTGGACAAGGCATCATGTGCCCAAGCCACGCGGTCCCGGCCATATCCCGGGAATTATTTTGTCGTCTTCATGATCTGGATATTGGTGCCATTGTTCTCCTGGTCTTTAGTCAGATGGATGGTTCTGGATGATGCGTCATCCTCCAGCATGAACATGGTCATCTGGCCGTCAGGCATATTCATTTCCATGATCTGGGGGTTCTTGTCCTGCAGCTGTTTTTTATAGAAGGCGACGACCTTGTCGTAGGGATCGCTGGTGAAAAGCATGGCGGTCTGCATGCCTTCCTGTGCACCATTTTTGGAGCCAGTGATGGAGACGCCGCCCTCGACTTTTTCGATATTCGGATAGATCGGCACGCCAAAACCGGCAAGATTGTCGACCGCTCCATATTTGATAGTGGTTTTTTGCTGGTCATCCAGTTTCATGATCAGTTCCTGCGCTTCGCCATTACCGCCTTTCTGGATGATTTCCACGGTTTTCCCTGGTTTTTCCGCTTCAGCTTGCTGCTCCTCGCCATTGTTGCAGCCGGCCAGCACCAGTGTCATGACTGCTGTCAACAACAGGGGTAATTTAACGGTACTTTTCATGTCGTTTCCTCGCGGGTTATGTTGCGTTCTCTGAATCTGCATGTCGGCAAATTATACAGTACTATTCGACCGGGGCGTGTTTGAGATGTTTGCGTACTTCGTTGAGATATTTGCGGTCGATGGGTTTTATCATCTCTCTGTCCAGTTTGGGCAGATTGAGGGCGGCCATCATTGCCGCTTTTTGAAAATTCCGGTGTTTGCGCATCAGCAGTGAGAGTATGAAAATTGCTTCATCTTCACTGATTTCTTCATTATCGATCATGCGCTGGGCATTTGTGCTGACCACCAGATAGGCGAGAACCCGTTTTTTGCGACTCAAAAAACCGATGTCGGGAACGCTACGCGCAAGCTTCTCGAAGGCCTTGATGGCATTGTCAGCATTGTCGGTATTGATGGCCTTGGTGACATTTTCAATAGTGATGGTCTTGTTTGTGGTGTCTTCATTGCTGGTATTGTTCATGGCGTCGAATGATTCAATTTTCTCCGTGCGGCAGTCATTGTTTGTTTTTCAGCAGGGCTTCCAGGTTGGCAAAGGGATTGTGCGTCGAGACCGTTTCACTCTGGCTTTCCTGCGGCGTGGAACCATAGCGGACATGTTCTTCATAGCGCTGGTGTTCGTTGTCATGACAATAGAGACAAAGCAGCTCCCAGTTGCTGCCATCGGCAGGATTGTTGTCATGGTTGTGATCCTTGTGATGCACGGTCAGTTCCGAAAGGTTTTTATGGGTGAATTCCCGGGCGCAGCGGCCGCATACCCAGGGAAACAATTTCAGTGCCTGCTCACGATAGGATTTTTCCCGCTGCTGTTTATAGCGTCTGGCTTCGGCAATGATCCGTTGGGCATTGGCGTTGTTTTGTCTTGCGGGTGTTTTGTTCATAATGGCGGTCAATCGGTGTGGGTAAAGCCAACAAACAAATGTTAAACAATAAATGCTCGGTTGCATACTGTATTCTGACTTTTTTTGCCAGGCCACAAGTCGATCTGTTTCTGCAAATGCTATGATTTCGCCATGAAAGTGTTTTTGTTGCTCATTCTATGTTTCAGTTATCACGAATTGCCGGCGGCGGAACAGCCGCTTGTACCGGTTCGGGTGGCTGTACTCAGGAAAACGGCCATGCGGCAGGAATTACCATTGAGTGGGCTGATTGTCTCCAGGCATGTTTCCAGTCTCTCCTCCCGGGTCGACGGCCTGGTGGCGAAAGTACTGGTCGAAGCCGGTGATTTTGTCGAAGCCGGCGAGGTGCTCATCGAACTGGACAAAGTGCTGGCCGAATATGATGCACTGCGCTCCGGCGCGGCGCTCGAGGAAGCCAGGGCGAGACTTCGGGAAAGCAGACGCAAGCAGGCTGAACTGGGCAAGTTGTTGAAAAATCAGTACCTGGCAAAATCGTCTTATGAAGCCGCGGCAGCTGCGGTGCAGATCGACAAGGCCATGGTCAAGCGCCTGCAGGCCGCCTACCGGCACAGTCAGGAGCTGGTCAGGCAGCACCGTATCACAGCGCCATTTGCCGGTCTGGTCAGCAGGCGCTTTGTCGAGGCGGGACAATGGCTGAAGGTCGGTGATTCTGTTCTGGAGCTGTTCGATGTCGATGCCCTGCGTGTCGAGGTTGCCGTACCGCAGCGTTATTACGCCGCACTGAAGACCGGCACAGCTGTCATCATCCATGCCGATGCGCTGCCGGAGCGGCCACTGCCGGCAACTATCAGCCGCATCATACCGGTTGCCGATCGCACCGCGCATACCTTCCGGGTGTATATCGCGATCGACAACCGGCAGCGCCTCTATACTCCTGGCATGTCGGCGCAGGCGGTCTTTCAGCTGTCCGGGGACCGGACTTCTCTGGGCGTGCTGGTGGCGCCCCGGGACGCCCTTGTCAAGCAGGGTGGGCGGCAGGACAGGATCTGGGTGGTCGATGCCAGTAGCGATGGCTTGCGGGTCTATCCGGTCACCGTGACAACCGGCCGCAGCTACCAGGGGCAGGTGGAAATTGTCGGTGGTAATCTGCAGGCGGGGCAGCAGATCGTGGTTCGGGGCAATGAAAACCTGAAGCCGGGACAGCGGGTGAGGATTCTGAAATGACCGGTATGTCCGGGCGCAGGCGCTGATCATGTTTGCCTTTGTCATCAGAAACGGTGTGATCGTTGCTGTCGCCATGCTGGTGCTCTGTCTGTTTGGCGCCGTGGCGATGCTCCGGGTGCCGGTGCAGATGATTCCGGATCTGGATGTGCGCACCATTGGTGTGCACACCCGCTGGCCGGGTGCGGCTCCGCAGGATGTGGAAAGGGAAATCATTATCGAACAGGAAGAATACCTGCGCGCCATGCCCGGCTTGCAGCGCATCACGGCCACGGCCAGTACCGGCAGGGCGGATATCGAGCTGGAATTTTCCCATGCCACCGATATCAATGAAGTGCTGATTCGTGTCAACAATGCCCTGTCGCAGGTAGACGCCTATCCGGAAAATGTCGATCAGCCACGCATAGTCACCAGTTCCCTGTCCAGCAATGCCTTCATGTATTTTCGCATCCAGCCATTGCCCGGCAACCCTAACCATGTGGATATGGAACTGCAGCGGGATTTTATCGAAGATACCGTGAAAACCCAACTGGAGAGGCTGCCTGGTGTGGCCCAGGCGGATGTCTGGGGGGGCACGCGCAGGCAGGTGCGCATCTATGTCGATCCGGTCAGGCTGGCGCAGCGGCATATCAGTCTCGGGGAGCTGAAGGAGGCGATGCGCAAACGCAACCGGGATGTTTCCGGGGGCGATCTGGACAGTGGCAAGCGCCGCTATCTGCTGCGCACCATAGGACGCTTTCAGCGGCTCCAGGATATAGACGACATGATCATCGCTCAGCGAGGTGATACCCTGGTGCATCTGCGTGATGTCGGGCATACGGAAATGGATCGCTTCGAACCGCGGGTCAAGGCATTCGCCAATGGCCGGCCCAATATCACCGTCGGCATCCGGCGTGAACTGGGCGCCAATGTCATCGAAATCATGGATGCCGTGATGCGCAAGGTTGCCTGGCTGAACAAATCGCTACTGCAGCCGCGTGGTCTGCAGATGCAGCTGACCAGCGAGGATGTGCAATATATCCAAAGTGCGGTTGCCGTGGTGATCAAAAACCTGGTCATCGGCGCGCTGCTGGCCGCGGTGGTGTTGTACGTGTTCCTGCGCTCCCTGTCGGCGACCCTGCTGGGCGCTTGCGGTATTCCCGTTTGCACCATTGCCGCTTTTCTCGGCCTGTTGCTCATGGGCCGCACCATCAATGTCATCTCTCTGGCAGGGGTGGCTTTTGCGATAGGTATGACCTTGGACAACAGCATCATGGTGCTGGAAAATATCTTCAGGCATCTGCATGACGGAAAAAGCCGGATGCAGGCCGCTCTCGTCGGCGTCCAGGAGGTATGGCCGGCAGTGCTGGCCTCGACATTGACCACGGTGTTCGTGTTCGTGCCGATTGTGTTCGTCAAGCAGGAGGCAGGCCAGTTGTATTCGGATATCGCCATTGCCATCGCTGCCGCGATCATTGCCTCGATGCTGGTGGCCATCACGGTCATTCCCAGTGCCTGCAGCCGCTTCCTGACTTCCCGGATGGCGCACGATGCTGGCCGTGGGTCCGCTGCCGTCAGTGGCGGAGCAATGCATGCCTGGGGCAGCCGCAGCAGTGAGCGGATCATCACCTTCATCACCTGGCTGATGCAGGGCCTGAAGCGCCGCTTACTGCTGTTGGCGCTGATCCTGGCGCTGGTTGCGGGGGTGCTGCTGGCGTTGATGCCCAAGGCGGAATATCTGCCGGAAGGCGAGGAGGCGAAAACATTTGCCTTCCTGTTCGCCCCGCCCGGCTACAATCTGCAGGAAATGCTGTCCATAGCGGAACCGATGAACGCCTGGCTGACACCCTATCTGCAGGACCAGCCGGAACGCTTCGCTCGCGGGGAAAGTCCGGTGCCGGCGTTGCGCTTCATCGTCACCTATGTACGCAGTCAGGCCATACTGTTCATTATCGAGACCAAGGACCGCGCGCAGATCGACGCGTTGATCAAAATATTGACCAGACGATTCGCCGAAGTTCCGGGTGTGATCTCTTTTGCCTCGCGGGGATCCATCTTCGCCAGCAATCTGGGCGGCACGCGCAGCATCAATGTCGATATCAGCGGGCCGGAGCTGGCGCCGCTGTTTGCCACGGGACGCAAGGTCTATGCGCGGGCCAGGGAGATTTTTCAGCAGCCGCAGGTGCGTCCCCAGCCGTCGAATCTGAGCATGGGACAACCGCTGCTGGAAATCCATCCCGACTGGCAGCGTGCCGCGGAACTGGGCTTCAATGCCGAAGAGCTGGGTTATCTGATCTGGGCTTTCGCGGACGGCGCCTACCTCGATGAGTTTTTTCTGGGCGACGAGAAGATCGACATGTTTGTGCACAGCTCCGCCGGCGCGCTGCAGACGCCGGAGGATATCGATAAACTGACCATCTATTCACCCAAGGGGATGGTCATCCCTTTGAGCAGCATCGCCAGAATCGTCGAGACGGTCAGTACCGAAACGATACGCCGGGTCGACGCTGAGCGTACCGTGACCCTTGCCATCGTTCCACCGCGCGACATTCCCCTGGAGACCGCGGTAGCCAGAGTGAAGCGTGAAATTATCGACAGCCTGCGGCGCTCGGGAACGCTGCCGGAAGATATCACAATCCGGATCAGCGGCGCCAGTGACCTGATGAAGGCGACGCGTGAAGCATTGCGGGAAAATTTCCTGGTCGCCATACTGATCGCTTATCTGTTGATGGTGGCCATTTTTCGGCACTGGGGCTATCCGCTGCTGATCATCACCACGGTGCCGCTGGGCATCAGCGGCGGCATCATCGGCTTGTGGCTGTTCAATGGCGCGGGTCAGCTGCTGCCCTGGTTCGGTCTGCAGCCGATTCGGCAACCCTTCGACATGCTGACCATGCTCGGATTCCTGATCCTGATCGGTACCGTGGTCAACAACCCGATCCTGATCGTGGAAAAAACCCTGCGCAATATCGAAGTGCAGCAGATGCAGCCCTTTCCGGCCATTATCGAAAGTGTACGCTCCCGGCTGCGGCCGATGGTCATGTCCAGCGTTACCACGATTCTCGGTTTGTCGCCGCTGGTATTCCTGCCCGGCGAAGGAACGGAACTGTATCGGGGTATCGGTATCGTGGTGCTGTTCGGCATCATGTTTTCCACCCTGATCACTCTGATCTTCATGCCGGTGCTGCTGTCCCTGTTGCTGCAGATTCGGGGTTCTCTGCAGCGATGATTTTTTTAAAGGACCGGGAAAACTTGCCGCTCGGCCCTTGCTGTACCGGTCCGCAGGTCGCCCAAGGCGAGATAAAAAAGCGACATTAACGAGTGGCGTCCATTTTCTCTTTTCACGGTTTTTTTGATTCAGATCAAAGAAAATCCATGCCAGCAGTTCATAATCACGCCTCCTTTGTAAACTTATAATTATTTAGTGGGGGTTGAATATGGCTCTAATTACGTGGACTGTGGAACAATATGGCACCGACGTTGGCTTTGCCGATGAGGAGCATCAGGTTTTGTTTGGCAAGCTGAACAAACTCTACGACCTGGCGACGGGTGGAGCGGACAGGTCTGCAATTGGCGATCAACTGGATGATTTGATCAGTTATGTCGTGGATCATTTTGCCCATGAAGAAAGAGAAATGCAGGCCAAAGGCTTCAGTGGTCTTGAGGGCCATAAAGCCGAACATGATGCGCTGGTGGCAACCTGCGCGGATCTGCAAAAGAAGTTTCATGCCGGTGAGGCGGAAGTGACCGATGAAGTCGGGCAGATGGTCAAGAGTTGGCTGGACAGCCATATTCCGACTTTCGACAGGGCTTATACAGAAGCCTTGAGATAAGAAACAGATTTTTCTGTAGTGCTGCAAAAGGCCTGCGGGATTTATTCCGCAGGCCTTTTTGATTTTCAGGTTATTTTACAGCTGCCTCGGCAATATATTTTAAATAAAGTAACATACTATTTCATATGGATAAAAAAACTATTCGCCAGGGCTGGGACTGGTCTTTGCCTCGGTAAGGCAATACAGCTTTACTTGCATAGAAACGCGCTATGCGTTAAATTTAAACAGTTTGATTGTGACAATAGAAAAATAAAAAATAACAATACAAGGGCTTTATCAGGGAGATCTGGGGCTCAGTTGTCATACCGGATATTACGCATACAAGAGTTTACAACTACTATAAAGGAGGCTACTCCGTGAAGAGAACCACGCAATTATTCGCATGTCTGTCCCTGATGGCCGTCGGGCTGGGAACGGCACAGGCGGAATATGCCCTTAATCTGATGAAGGGGGTTACCAAAGTCAGCAATGATATCTATGATTTGCATATGCTGATTCTATGGATCTGTGTATTCATTGGCATCGCTGTTTTTGGGGTAATGTTTTATTCCATTTACTTTCATCGAAAATCCAGAGGGCATAAAGCTGCACAATTTCACGAGAGTACCAAGGTTGAAATTATCTGGACGATCATTCCCACCGTGATTTTGATCGGCATGGCGATACCGGCGACCAAGACCATGCTGGAACTGGATGATACCGTCGAAGCGGACATGTCCATCAAGGTGACGGGCTGGCAGTGGAAATGGGAATATGAATATCTGGATGATGACATCCATTTTTTCAGCACTCTGGACGAGGCCAGCAACAAAGCGCGTCAGTTAGGTTCCGGAATCGATCCGGCAACCGTTCCACATTACCTGCTCAATGTCGACAAGCCTTTGGTTATCCCCACCAGGAAAAAAATCCGCTTCCTGTTCACCGCCGCCGATGTCTTGCATTCCTGGTGGGTGCCCGATTTAGGCTGGAAAAAAGATACCATCCCGGGCTTTATCAACGAAGCCTGGACGTCAGTCGAGAAACCCGGCACTTATCGTGGTCAATGCGCCGAGCTGTGCGGCAAGGATCACGGCTTTATGCCGATAGTCGTCATCGCGATGGATCAACCGGACTATGACAAATGGGTGCAGGAGCAAAAAGTGGCGGCTGAGGCGGAATCCTCTGCAGCCGGACGGGAATGGTCCAAAGATGAGTTGATCTCCAAGGGGGAAACGGTTTATGCCAATAACTGTGCATCCTGCCATATGGCGGATGGCGAAGGTATGCCGGGGACATTTCCTGCATTGGCGGGAAGCCCGGTGGTCACCGGTGAACTCGATAATGAAGTTCAGCTGGTGTTGAATGGCAAGGGCATGATGCCGGCGTTTGGGCAGATGCTGAATGCTGTCGATTTTGCCTCGGTCATCACCTATACCCGCAATGCTCTGGGTAACAATGTCGGTGACGCCCTGCAGCCTTCCGCGGTTCAATCTGCACTGGCGAACAGCCAGGATGATGATGAAGACGACGAGGGCTAGAAAGTAAACAGTATGTTGCTTTCCTTTAACCTAATCTTTACATATCACTAAAGAGGTAGTAAATATGTCTGCGGTAATTGCCGGTCATGACGAACAGCATGGCCATGGCCCGGAAAAGGGTATTCTGAGGTGGATAGTTACCACCAATCATAAAGATATCGGTACGCTATATCTGGTAACGGCATTGGCGATGTTTTTTGTCGGCGGCGCCATGGCGCTGGTGATCCGGGCTGAATTGTTCGAGCCGGGGCTGCAGTTCGTCGAGCCACAGTTTTTCAACTCGATGGTCACGATGCATGCTCTGGTGATGGTTTTTGGCGCGGTCATGCCGGCTTTTGTAGGTCTGGCGAACTGGATGATACCGGTGATGATCGGGGCGCCGGATATGGCCCTGCCACGCATGAACAACATGAGTTTCTGGATGCTGATCGCCGGGCTGCTGATGATTTCCAGCACGCTGTTCATGGAAGGTGGTGCGCCGGCTGCCGGCTGGACATTCTATCCGCCACTGGTGCTGCAGACCGGTAATGCACTGCCATTTGCCGTGTTCGCGGTACATCTGCTGGGCATTTCGTCGATCATGGGGGCGATCAACATTATCGCCACGATATTCAATATGCGTGCCCCTGGCATGACATTGATGAAAATGCCGTTGTTCGTCTGGACCTGGATGATCACCGCTTTTCTGCTGATTGCGATCATGCCGGTATTCGCCGGTGCGGTGACCATGCTGCTGACCGACCGTTTTTTCGATACCAGCTTCTTCGATGCCGCGGGTGGTGGTGATCCAGTGCTCTATCAGCACATTTTCTGGTTCTTTGGCCATCCGGAAGTGTATGTGATGATTCTTCCGACTTTCGGTATCGCTTCGACGATCATTCCCACTTTTGCCCGCAAACCGCTGTTCGGCTACACGTCCATGGTCTATGCAACGGCTTCGATCGCCTTTCTTTCCTTTATCGTCTGGTCGCACCATATGTTTACCGTGGGCATGCCGGTTGCCGGTGAGCTGTACTTCATGTATGCAACGATGTTGATTGCCATTCCCACCGGGGTGAAGGTTTTCAACTGGACAGCCACCATGTGGAAAGGTTCGATGACCTTCGAGGCGCCGATGCTGTTTTGTATCGCCTTCGTGGTGCTGTTTACCATGGGCGGTTTTACCGGCTTGATGATGGCCATCGCGCCAGCGGATTTCCAATATCATGACACCTATTTTATCGTCGCCCACTTCCACTATACCCTGGTGCCGGCGTCGATATTCATTCTGATGGCGGCGACTTACTACTGGTTGCCCAAATGGACCGGGAATATGTATGACGAGAGACTGGCCAAACTGCATTTCTGGCTGTCGGCCGTTTCCGTCAATATTCTGTTTTTTCCGCAGCATTTCCTGGGTCTGGCCGGTATGCCGCGCAGAATTCCCGATTATGCGGTGCAATTTGCCGACTGGAATATGATCTCCAGCATCGGAGCGTTCATCTTTGGCTTCTCGCAGCTGCTGTTTCTGTATATCGTTATCAAGACAATCAGAGGCGGGACCGGTGAAAAAGTTACCGCCGAAGTCTGGGAGGATGCCCGCAAGCACAGTCTGGAATGGACCTTGCCGTCTCCGCTTCCCTATCACACTTTTTCCACACCGCCAACGAAGATTCCAACGGAGCATCTAGGCGGTCACTGATAACGCAATACGCAGCAGGGACAATTTCCAGGACTGGATATTTGTCCCTGTCGTTGCGGGCAAAAAAGTGGCAGACACGCTTTATGGTTGAATACGGATTTTACTGGTTTCCTGCAAGAGGAAAAATTTTCGATCATGAGGCTCTGTGCCTTTTTTTGACATGGGGCAGGATATATATGGACAGAAAAAAGAGAAATATTATGTTGACGGTATTCATACTCACAATTATCGTCATCGGGATCTACATTTTTGCTGTTATCACGGCGGTTTCGGCATGACGCAATTGCCAGTGAAAAAGAACAGGTCGCTGGTTATCAAATTGGCCGCCATCGCCGTGGGGATGTTTGGTTTTGGTTATGCCCTGGTGCCTTTGTATAACGTATTTTGTCAAGTCACCGGCATCAATGGCAAAACCAATACCGTGGCTGCGGCTAATCTGGATTATGCAGTCAACAAAGACCGGGAAGTCACGGTGGAATTCATTACGTCATTGAACAAAACCACGCCAATGGAGTTTACGGCGGAAACAAAGAAGCTGCGGGTGCATCCTGGAGAATTCTATACGGTCAATTTTTTTGCAAAAAACAAAACCGACAAAATGTTGGTGGCGCAGGCCATTCCAAGCATTTCCCCGGGGCCGGCAGCAGAATATTTCAAGAAAACGGAATGCTTCTGTTTTTCCCAGCAGACTTTCAAACCGGGTGAAAGCAAAACCATGCCGGTGCGGTTTGTCGTCAACCCCGATCTGCCGAAGCGTTACAATACCATCACGTTATCTTATACTTTTTTCGATATCACCGATAAATCAAAAACATAATACCAATATAGGGGAAGGCTATGGCTTCTAACAATACATATTACATACCGCACAAGGCAACCTGGCCGGTGGTCGGCACCGCCGGACTGATGATGATGATGGCGGGTTTTGCCAATTATCTCAATGGCGCGGCAACCGGTTCCACCTTCATGGTGATCGGGCTGATGATTTTCATTATCATGTTCGCCGGCTGGTTTTCCCTGCAGGCGATTGAGAGTGAACGCGGCATGCTGAATGTTCAGGTGGGGGTTTCCTACCGGATGGGGATGCTGTGGTTTATTTTCTCGGAAATCATGTTTTTCGCGGTGTTTTTCAGTGCTCTCTGGTATATTCGGAATCTGTCAGTGCCCTGGCTTGGCGGGGAAGGATTTGGTCCTGGCCGCTCTACGGAAATGCTGTGGGGGGATTATGTGTCCGGATGGCCTACCAATGGACCGGGAAATGTCGGTGGAGAATTTGAACCGATGGGCGCCTGGGGGCTGCCTTTTGTCAATACCCTGATCCTGCTTTCCAGTGGCGTGACCGTTACCTGGGCGCATTGGGGATTGCTGCAGAACAAGCGTAAACAGCTGATCAAAGGACTGGCGGCAACTGTCGTCCTGGGTTTTACTTTCGTGGCATTTCAGGCCTATGAATATTATGAGGCTTACCATGAAATGGGCCTGACGCTGGGTTCGGGAGTCTATGGTTCGACATTCTTCATGTTGACCGGTTTTCACGGCCTGCATGTCACCATCGGTGCCATCATCCTTTCCGTGATTCTGTTCCGTAGCTGGAAAGGGCATTTCACTCCGGAAAATCATTTTGCTTTCGAAGGCGCCGCCTGGTACTGGCACTTTGTCGATGTCGTCTGGCTGGGCCTGTTTATCTTTGTCTATTTGCTGTAAACCGTTGCCAGCAATACAAAAAGCGCTGTCTGCAGCAGGCAGCGCTTTTTTTTTGCTGCTTTCAGCAGATTGGATAATAAAGGGGTTTTCGTTTCGTCGGAGTGATGTGGAGCACGAACCCCTGAGTCCCGCGACGGAACGCTGTTGACCTGGTTTGCCGGGGTGGGGAAGCCGGGGCCATCATTATGCTGTCACAGGGTGGTGCTGTAAGGCGATGTCCGGCAGGGAAGATCCTGGCGATTCAGCTTTCAGCTGGCCCCGTTTCGGGGTTGCTGGGCCTTTTGCATCTGCATGTTGGCGCCTATGCCGTGGGGTTTGATCAGTCCGGTGGCAATGGCGATGAATAAAAACAGGAACAGCAGCAGCGACAGCCCGATGCGCAGGCTCAGCGCCTTTACCGTTTTGTCCGATTGCTGTGGGTTTTTCACCAAATGAAACAATGCCGTTCCCAGGCTGAAGATAATCAGAAAAAAGGCAATGGCGATAATTAATTTTACTATCATCAGAAGGTCTCGGGTGGCAATTCAGGAGCCTGTATTCTCTGTTATTCTCTGGCAAATGCCAATAGTCCGGATAGAAAATAAACGATGCAGATTCAATTAGGTCCCTACCTGTTCCGGCCGGCACTGGTGCCTGGTATCGTCGTGCTGTGTCTGCTGCCACTGCTGATTGCTTTGGGACTCTGGCAATTGCACAGAGCGGACGAGAAAAAGGCATTGCTGGAACAACGCAGCCAGCGCAGTCACGATCAAAGGCTGCAACTGACTGCTGATAGCCATGATGATGGCGATGCATTGCGTTATCGGGAGGTACGGGTTGCCGGCACATATGATTCCCGGCATCAATTCCTGATCGACAATCAGATTATGCATGGCAAGGTCGGCTATTTTGTCATGACGCCATTGATTCTGCAGGGCGGCACAAGGGCAGTGCTGGTCAACCGGGGCTGGGTGGCGCTGAACAGGGAGCGTGCCAATTTGCCCGACATTGCTTTCGACGGCCACGAAACGACCGTTACAGGACGCATCAATCATTTTCCCGGCGTCGGCTATAAACTGCCTGGGGCCGAAATACCGACCGAGGGATGGCCTGCTGTGGTACAGGTAGTCGACCGGGAGGTGCTGGAAAAAAGGCTGGGTTATCCGTTGTTCGGCTTTCAGATAGAACTGGATAAAGACCGGGAAAATGGTTACCTGCGTGACTGGCGGACAACAATTATCATGACCCCCGAAAGGCATTTCGCTTATGCGCTGCAATGGTTTGGCCTGGCTATCACCCTGGTCATTTTGTTTATTTCGTTTAGCTGCAAGAAACAAAGTCAATGAGTAATCAACTGAAACGGAACCACATACTGATCTTGGTCGTCGTGGCAATGACCTTGGTTCCGTTTGCCATTGCCTGGCTGATGGCCAGGAATCCGGAATGGCTGTCCGGCAAATACACCAACCATGGTCAATTGATCATTCCGCCGGTCGTTACCGTGCGCTCCGAATTGACGGGGTTCGATACCTTTTCCAAAGAAAATCTCAGACAATTGAATGGCCATTGGGTGATGATCAACATCATACCAGGGAAGGATTGTAATAAGGACTGTCTGGCGGCCATCCACAACAGCAGGCAACTACGGCTGATGATGGGCAAGGATCTCACCAGGATTCGGCGGGTGGTGCTGCTCATGAAGCCGGTGGATCCAGCACGGGCAGGACAATGGTGGGCTGAGGATCTGCGTCTGCTGAGAGCGCGGCCTGCGGTGACGCTTCGGAAAAAAATACACGACATCAGCAAAGGGGAGATACCCGATGGCATGCTGCTTTTGATGGACCCCTTTGGTAATTTGATGATGTATTATGAGCCCGGCTTCGACCCCTATGACGTCAAGGCCGACTTGAAGAGACTGCTGCGCATTTCCCAGATCGGTTGATGGTAACTTCAGATGTTTAGAAAAATTGCTTTATTTACGTTGCTCCTGGCATTCTGTGTGATTGTCCTGGGTGCTTATGTGCGCCTGTCGGATGCCGGCCTGGGTTGTCCTGACTGGCCGGGCTGTTATGGTCGGGCCATGGTCAGCGATGCAGCGGATTTCAGAAAGCAGGCAGAGCAGGCTTTTCCGGATCAACTCCTGGATACAGCCAAGGCCTGGAAGGAAATGTCGCATCGCTATCTGGCGGGCGCGCTGGGTGCGCTGATATTGTTGTTGGCGGCGCTGGCATGGCGGGAAAAATATTGTCGCAAAGCCGCCGTCGTTTCGACATTGGCGCTGCTGCTGTTGGTGGTATTCCAGGCCGCTCTGGGCATGTGGACCGTGACCATGCGGGTGCTGCCCAGCATCGTCACCAGTCATTTGCTGATCGGGCTGCTGACTTTCTGGCTGCTGTTCTGGATCTGTTTGCGGGTCAGGCCGGAAGTCAGACCACGCAGTACTGTCAATGGCCCCCGGACACTGGCGCTGTTTACGATGTTGCTGCTCCTGCTGCAGATATTGCTGGGTGGCTGGACCAGCAGCAATTATGCGGCCCTGGTTTGCCCGGATTTTCCTCAATGCCAGGCCCAATGGTGGCCGCGGGCGGATTACCGGCAGGGCTTCAATTTTCTCAACGGACTGTTGGGCAACGACTATGTGCCGTTGTCCTTTCAGGCCAAGATAGCCATTCACTGGTTGCACAGGGTTGGGGCGCTGGTAGTCTTTATTCTGTTGGGTGTGCTGGCGATCACGGCGGCTTCGGTAAAATATCCCCGACCAGTACGCAAGGCCGGAATGTTGCTGAGCCTGTTGCTGTTTCTGCAGATCGGTCTGGGCATACTCAATGTCAAGCTGGGGTTGCCGCTTTGGAGTGCAGTGGCGCACAACGGGGTCGCGGCATTGCTGATGTGACCGCTGATCTATATCCGCTTCCATGCAAAATATCGATTGCAGGAAAAGCAGGCGCCACTGGAACACGAGGGGGAGGCCGAAATTCCGGCCAAGCCGCCGGAAGTGGAGGAATATGTGGAGCTGGCGCCGGGACAACGGCGCCAGCGTCTCAACGCCCAGCTGCGGAAAACCCGATCCGGCTGGAGTGGTGTACTGGCCAGCATCGGTCTGGCGCAGAAAAAAATCGATGAGGATCTGCTGGAAGAAATCGAAACCAGTCTGATCATGGCGGATGTCGGCGTCGAGGCGACCCGGGAGATCATCGATCACTTGACCGGCAGTGTCGACAAGCACCAGTTGCATGATGGAAAAGCGCTGACTGACGCCCTGAAGCGGCAATTGATAGGGCTGCTGGAACCCTGCAACAAACCGTTACGCATCCCTGAACAGGACGGTCCCTTCGTTATTCTGGTGGTGGGTGTCAATGGGGTCGGCAAGACCACGACCATCGGCAAACTGGCGAAACGATTACAGGCCCAGGGGCACAGCGTCATGCTGGCAGCCGGAGACACCTTTCGCGCCGCCGCGGTGGAGCAGCTGGAAATCTGGGGGGAGCGTAACAAAATTGCTGTCGTGGCGCAGCATACCGGCGCTGATTCCGCATCGGTAATCTATGATGGCCTGCAGTCGGCGCAGGCGAAGGGTATCGATGTATTGATCGCCGATACCGCCGGGAGGTTACACACCAAATCGAACTTGATGGAGGAACTGAAGAAAATCAGACGCATCATCGGCAAGCTGGATGCAACCGCTCCTCATGAGGTACTTTTGGTTCTGGATGCGGGCACCGGGCAGAATGCCCTGTCCCAGGCCAGACTGTTCAATGAGGCGGTGGCCTTGACCGGCATCACTCTGACCAAGCTGGATGGCACGGCCAAGGGCGGCGTGATTTTTGCGCTGGCCAGGCAGTTCGGGATTCCTATCCGTTTCATCGGCATAGGAGAAGGCATCGATGATCTTCAGGATTTCGATGCCGAACAGTTTGTCGATGCATTGTTTGGCGACAACGAATAATTTGCCATGCTGAGATTCGATCATGTCTGCAAGCGCTACCCGGATGCCGGTGAAGCGCTGATCGATGTCAGCTTTCATCTGGACTATGGAGAAATGGCCTTTCTGACCGGGCATTCCGGCGCCGGCAAAAGCACCCTGCTGAAACTGATTGCCGTGATCGAACGCTGTACCCGTGGGCAGCTGTTTTCGATGGGCAGAATCTGAATCGTGCCGGAGAGCGGCAGATTCCCTTCATCAGAAGAAAGCTGGGCTTGATTTTCCAGGATTACAAGCTGTTGCACGATCGCACCATATTCGACAATGTCGCGCTGCCACTGATCGTAGCCGGCTACAACCCCCGGGAAATACCGCGCAGGGTTCGCGCCGCGCTGGACAAGGTGGGATTGCTTGGCCAGGAAAAAAAATACCCGTTGCTGCTGTCCGGCGGGGAGCAGCAACGGGTCGGCATTGCCCGGGCCGTGGTGCACAAGCCGGCGATGATTCTTGCCGACGAACCGACCGGCAACCTGGATCCGGAGCTGTCCTTTGAAATCATGCGCCTGTTCGAGCAGTTCAAACAGGTGGGTGTGACGGTTTTGATTGCCAGCCACGACATCAGTCTGATTTCACGCATGGGTCACAGGATTTTGCACCTGGATCATGGCCGTCTGGCGACAGACTAGTACAGCAACCAATAAGTATACTTAATAATGTGGCGGTGATAGATTTTCCAGCAGGGAAATTTTATGTAGACCGGATAAGCGAAGCGCCATCCGGAAAAATGCCGGGGCCGCCACTATTCCCCTGGCAGTCGGGAGAATACGGCGCATCCCCGATCCCTGGTGCCGACCAGCCTGATTGACCGGGAAAAAACTAATGATACGATGGCCAAACTCTTCAAGTGGACTAGTCAGGGACAAATGCGATGGCTGCGTGGTTTTTATTTGCGTCAATACAAATGCATGTAAAAACAATTTCCCGGCAATGGAAAATGGATGCTGCACTGTAAAGCAATGGGGTATTTATTCGGTATGAAAAAAACCAGCCAACAGTACGGCAGGCAGGAGCAGCGTCAGGCCAGACGCCTCAACACAAGCCTCTCCGTTAAATTACTTGCCTACTTAAACAGTCATGGGCAGGCTTTTTTTTCCAGCCTCGGCAGGCTGTTGCGCATGCCTTTTACTTCGATGATGACCATCGCAGTACTTGCCATAGCCATTGCGCTGGCAGGCGGGTTCTATATTATCGTCGTGAACATGCAGCAATTGACCGGCAGCCTGGAAACGAGCAATCAAATATCGCTGTTTCTGAAAAGTGATATTTCCCGACAGCGGAGCAAAGTCCTCACCGATAGACTGGCGGGTCGTCCCGATGTGAGCCAGGTCAGGCTGATCACCAAACAACAGGCACTCGAGGAATTCAAGCGCTACAGTGGTTTTGGCAATGCCTTGAACGCCCTGCAGCAAAATCCTTTGCCCGATGTCATTCAGGTGCTTCCGGAACACGTTCTGCATGAAAATGCAAAGGTCAAACAACTGTTTGCGGAATTGCAGGAATTGCCTGAAGTGGATTTTGCACAAATGGACATGCAATGGGTGAAGCGTCTGCAGTCGATCATGCAGTTGGCGCGGCGTGGCGTGATGATCCTGAGTGTCCTGTTGGGCCTGGCGGTGCTTTTTATCACCGGCAATACCATCCGTCTGGAGCTGCAGAGTCGGCGTGATGAAGTGGTCATCGCGAAACTGGTCGGGGCGACGCATGCTTTCATTCAGAGACCATTTTTGTACAGCGGTTTCTGGTATGGGTTTTTTGCCGGAGTGATTGCCTGGCTGGTGGTGTTGTGCATGGTGTTGCTCCTCAAGCAGCCGGTGGAAAAAATTGCCCTGCTTTATGATGGTTATTTTCAGGTGCTTTTCTTTGGCGTCGTGGAAACGCTGTCGCTCTTGCTGATTTCCACGATGCTCGGTGTGCTGGGGGCCTGGCTGGTGCTGAACTATCAGTTGCGGCACTTGCAGCCACACTAGCGGCTGCGTCGCCAGCAGGCTGGCAAGTGTATGTCAAGCATTTGAAATTGCAGTGAAATATTTTTTGGAAATAAATATTTTGAACTTGTAAATTTATTAGCACTCCTACTTCCAGAGTGCTAAAATGAACATTATATTAACTTTTTTGGGGTGCAAATCATTATGAGTAATGCTTTAGCTTTACCTGTCAATGCTGCAGTTGGTTCGATCGATTCCTATCTCAATCTGGTAAGTCAGATGCCAAAATTGACCTCCGAGGAGGAGCGTGAGTTGGCGCTGCGCTATCATGAACAGGATGACCTGGATGCTGCAAGAAAGCTGGTGATGGCTAATTTGCGCTTTGTCGTGCATATTGCGCGGGGCTATAGCGGTTATGGCCTGCCCTTGCCGGATATTATCCAGGAAGGCAACATCGGATTGATGAAGGCGGTCAAGCGCTTCGATCCAAATGTGGGAGTACGGCTGGTGTCCTTTGCCGTACACTGGATCAAGGCTGAAATTCATGAATATGTGATAAAAAACTGGCGTATCGTTAAAATTGCCACGACCAAGGCCCAGCGCAAGCTGTTTTTCAATCTGCGGAAATCCAGAAATACACTCTCCTGGCTTACCCGGGCGGAGGCCGAAGCCGTTGCCGAAGACCTGGACGTCAAATTGGAAACTGTCTACGAAATGGAGAAGCGCCTCGACAGTCGGGACATGATGTTCGATATGCCGCGAGATGCCGGAGAAGAATCTTACAGCGCGCCGGTCAATTATCTGCAACAAAAAAATGCCGATCCTGCACAGTTGCTGGAAAAGACCGACTGGGACGATCACAAGGAAGGGCTGCTGGAAAAAGCGATGCAGGATCTGGACGACCGTAGTCGTGACATTCTGGTCAGCCGCTGGTTGAGCGAGGAAAAAGCCACCTTGCATGAATTGGCCGAGCGTTATCAGGTTTCTGCGGAAAGAATCAGGCAGCTGGAAAAAAACGCCATGAAAAAGCTGAAATCCGTGGTCGTTCTGGAGGCCTGACAAGCATGGCCAGGGGCTGGCTTGCGCGCTTGAATGCGCGGTGGTGAGAATTTGGCGATTCGTGGCGGGTTTGTTCTTCCTGCCGGAGATGTGCCGGTATAAATACCCCGCTGATGGCTGTTTATGGATGCCGGCTGATAAACAAAAAAGGCCTTGCAGTTTCCTGCAGGGCCTTGTTTTTTAAATGGTACCGAGGGTCGGAATCGAACCGACACGGTGTTG
>JAJRWJ010000374.1 GCA_024276805.1 Gammaproteobacteria bacterium | reverse complement strand
GTCATCATATTCTGCAAAGTCCATCGACAACAATTGCTCGACACGCTCGTCCGGATCCTTGGTCTCACGGTAATCGGGACTTTGAAAGTCACAGCCCAGGCGCTTTGCGACATCGGCAAAAGCCAGGGCCTTTTCGCCCCATGGTGTGCTGTCCTTGCCATGATTGTAAATAATCAGTTTTTTCATCGCGCGCCCTGGTATTGAAAAAGCAGCACATCGCAGCCGCCGCTTTTTGCTATCATGCCGAATAATCTCACAATTGTATCCTTTTTTCCATGCCCGTCGAAACGCCCTTCAAACCAGCCTGGTGGTTGAACAACCCGCATCTGCAGACGATATATCCGGCATTGCTGCGCAAACTGCCCGGTCCTGCGTCGATCCGGCGCGAAAGGCTGAGCACACCGGACCATGATTTTCTGGATATCGATCATTGCGGGACCGGGGACAGTCCCCTGGTGATCCTGCTGCATGGCTTGACCGGCAGCTCCAGATCCGGCTACATCAAAGGGCTGCAGCGAGCCTTGCTGCAACAAGGCCTGCGCAGCTGTGCGCTGAATTTTCGTGGCTGCAGCGGGCAACCCAACAGGACTGCGCGTTGTTATCATTCCGGGGAAACCGGCGACATTCAGTTTCTCTATCAGACCCTGCGCAGCCGCGAACCCGACACACCGTTCGCCGCGGTGGGTTTTTCCCTGGGCGGCAATGTGCTGTTGAAATGGCTGGGAGAACAGCGTGACAAAGTCACGCTTTTTGCTGCCGCAGCAGTTTCCGTGCCTTTCGATCTAGGCATCTGCGCCAATAAAATGGATACCGGCTTCTCCAGGGTCTATCGGGACAATTTGATTCGGAATCTGATACGCTACGTGCAAACCAAGCGTCGCTATCTGGAAGCCATCGGTCAGCAGCATGAAGCAGAAAAAATCCGCCAGCTGGGCGATTTGTCCCGAATCAAATCCTTCTGGCAATATGACGACCGGGTGGTGGCTAAATTACACGGCTTCAAAAATGTGCATGATTACTACCGGCGCTGCAGTTCAAGACAATTCCTGAAGTCCATCGTCATACCAACCTTGCTGGTACAGGCAATCGATGACCCGTTCATGACCCGGAAGGTCATCCCGGGCAGGGAAGAGCTTTCATCGGCCATGCATCTGGAAATCACCGAAGGCGGGGGGCATGTTGGTTTTGTCTTCGGCAAATTCCCTTTCCAGCCGAAATATTGGCTGGATCAGCGTATCAGCAATTTTTTGCTGCAGCAGTTGCACTCCTGAAATACCCACTTCAATCGCAAGGTTTTTGCTCGAGCGATCTTTTTCAGTTATCATGGCCGCCCACTTGAAAAAACCACTATGATGCAAATCGGACCCCATCTGTTATCCAACAACCTGCTCCTGGCTCCCATGGCCAGCATCAGCGACCGGCCATTCCGGGAACTGTGCAGGGATCATGGCGCCGGCATGGCTGTTTCAGAAATGGTCGCATCAAACCCGGCCCTGCGCAAGCATCGGCGCACGCTGTTGAAAACCCATCTCAGTGGCGAGAGCGACCCGCGCACGGTACAGATTGTTGGTGCCGATCCACGACACATGGCGGATGCGGCACGATTCAATGCCGATCACGGAGCACAGATCATCGATATCAATATGGGCTGCCCGGCAAAAAAAGTCTGCTCGGTCGCAGCCGGCTCCGCCCTGTTGAAGAACGAGTCTCTGGTCAAAAACATCCTGGAGGCGGTGGTCGCTGCCGTCGATATTCCGGTCACTCTGAAGATACGCACCGGCTGGGACCGGGAGAATCGCAATGCCGTCAATATTGCCCGGATTGCGGAAAATGCCGGCATTGCCGCTCTGACCATTCATGGCAGAACCCGGGCCTGCGGATTCTCCGGAAGCGCGGAATACCGTACTATCGCCCGGGTCAAACAAGCAGTTGCCATCCCGGTGATCGCCAATGGTGATATCGACTCTCCGGAAAAAGCCAGGGCAGTCCTGGATGCCAGTGCCGCGGATGCACTGATGATCGGTCGGGCGGCCTGTGGCCGGCCATGGCTGTTCAATGAAATCCTGCATTTTTTGCACACCGGGGAACACCTGCCGTCGCCGGGTATCGAGCAGATCCGGCAGATTGTACACGGGCATTTACAAAAATTATATGGCTTCTATGGCGATATGAATGGTGTTAGAATTGCCCGAAAGCACATCGGCTGGTATTTCAGTCAACTTGGTTCCTTACCTGCCGAATTGAAGGATCTTATCAACAAAGCCAATCGACCCGACCGGCAACTGGCCCGGGTCGATGCAGCATTTGCCTTTTTCACTACCGACCCAGCCTGAAACCCTGATGCTTATGGATGCCCTACAACCAAGCCAAAACCTTGACGTCATTCACATCGATGACAGGAAAACAGCGCCAGTCAATTTATCCAGCCAGGTAAGAAAGGCGGTCGAACAATATTTTTCGCAGATGGATGGCCACCAAGCCAGCGGCCTGCATGCCATGGTCATGAGTGAAGTGGAAAAACCGCTGCTCGAGGCAGTCCTGGAGCATACCGGACACAATCAGACCAAGGCGGCCAAGACGCTGGGGCTGAGTCGCAGTACACTACGCAAAAAAATGCTGCAATACGATATCTCCTGATTGCACAAATCATCAGCGCAATAAACCGTTGGCCGTCGCCATATAGTGATCGAACAGCGCGGGATGCAATTTCCGAAGTGCAGCCCGATATTTTATTGTGTCTTCGACAACCTGTCCGGGCGGCGCCGACAGCAATGTGGCGATTAATTGCAGCGCGGCACAGCCTTCAGTTCCCGTACTGAAACCGGCCACTGTTTTTGCCAGTGCCGGCTTTTTCAGCAGCATCCAGGAAGGGAAGAATTCCACCGACATCTCGGGATCCAGTTCCTGAAATTTCCGCCATTCCTGATGCAATAAACGATTTCCGGTCCCGCTGATCAGTTTGGCTGCTGTCTCTGGATAAAAAAGCAACAAACGGAACCAGCCAGTCAAGCCTTCTGCTTCGCGACGCAATTTGTAGCAGGCTTCGGCATGTCGAAAAAGCAACAACGGCTGTTTCCGCCATTCCTTTTCCCGCTCCACGGCCGTTATCACAGCTCGCCACTGCAGACCTTGCAATGCCGTATAACTCCAATGGCTTTTCGGTGCAGCCGGGTTAAAGGGGCGTCCGGCATATTTATCGGACAGCTTCTGCCATAGCGGAATCAGCAAAGCATCGCCGAATTCCCCCAGCAGTTCATAAGCCAGAGGCGCCAAGCGCTGCTCCAGCAAGGCAATCTCCTCTCCCGCATCTTCTGAAAAACCATTCAGCAGTTCTTCCCGGACAGCCAGCAGTTTCCGGAAGCGCTGGTATTTTTCCGCATCGACACTCCGCAGCCGCTCCAGCAGGATTTGCATTTGCCGCTGCTGCCCGGCCAGCATTGCCGTGATCAATTCATTTGCCGTACACGCCGGTGAACTGTCAAAAAACAAGTCCAGCTGCACGCGTTCGCTGGCGGGGCTGTAAGCAGTGGTCAACAGTGCTTCATTATCTGCATGGCGGCAGCAATACAGCTTATTTCCGGCAGTCGAAGTATAGTCGATATGCTCCGGTCGCAAGCGAAGCAATTGGGCATATTCGGCCACCCTGTGTAAATCGGTGATAATGTCCCGCAGCGGAGTTGCAAGACAATTCTGTAAATATTCAACATCACCCGCCAGCCACCTCTGGTAGTCCCGATATTCCAGACAGCCTTCTTTCAGCAGCCAGTTCACCGGCACGAAACGCCCCTGCTGATAGAGAATCAAGTCCACCCGGTTTCTGATTGAATTTGTCATCTTTCACCACAATCCTGATCTTGTGTGACAACAGAGTAGCAATGACAGCATCGGCCAGGCAATAATTTTCAAAATCCAGCGGCAGAATTTTGCATGTGTCTAGCCATCCGTTTAAAATACTCTGTTACTTTGCAATCTGTCTGCCGCATCCAACCCTCCTGAGACTTGCCATGAATAAAAAAATTGTCCGCGCCCTGGTCAGTGTTTCCGATAAAACCGGAATCGTCGATTTTTGCCGGAAACTGACACAATTACAGATAGAAATTCTATCCACAGGCGGTACTGCCAGGCTGCTGGCTGAAAACAACATTGCCGTGACCGAAGTCGCCGACTATACCGGCTTCCCGGAAATGATGGATGGCCGGCTGAAAACCCTGCACCCGAAAATTCATGGCGGCATCCTTGGTCGCCGCGGTACCGATGATCGGGCCATGCAGGAACATGGCATCGGGGTCATCGATATGGTTGTGGTGAATCTCTATCCGTTCCAGCAGACCGTGGCCAAACCCGATTGTGATCTTGCCACCGCGATTGAAAACATCGACATCGGTGGACCGACGATGATCCGGGCCGCGGCAAAAAATCATGCCGATGTCACGGTGGTCGTCGATCCCGAGGATTACCCGGCAATCCTTTCGGAACTCGAGACCAATGCCGCACAAATCTCCCAGCAGACACGCTTTGCCATGGCCTGTAAAAGCTTTGCCCATACCGCCAACTATGACACGGCAATCTCGATCTATCTCGTCGGACTGCAAGGCGAACAATTTCCTGATACGCTGAATCTGCAGTTCCAGCGTCTCCAGAAGATGCGCTATGGCGAAAACCCGCATCAAAACGCGGCCTTTTACCGCGACAACAACCCGATCTCCGGCAGCATCACCGCGGCCGAACAATTGCAGGGCAAGGAACTGTCCTACAACAACATCGCCGATGCCGATGCCGCTTTGGAATGCGTGAAAAGCTTTGCCGACACGCCGGCCTGTGTGATTGTCAAGCACGCCAATCCCTGCGGCGCGGCGCAGGCCGACAGCATCATCCGCGCTTATGATCTGGCTTACGCCACCGATCCCACCTCCGCTTTTGGCGGCATTATCGCCTTCAATCGCGAACTCGACGGAGAGACCGCACAGAGCATCGTGCAGCGGCAATTCGTCGAGCTGATCGTGGCCCCGACCATCAGCCCCGAGGCACTGGCCGTGCTGTCCGGAAAAAAGAATATCCGGGTTCTGCAGTGTGGTCTGTGGAACAGCGGTTACGATCCTGAATTCGACTTCAAGCGGGTCACTGGTGGACTGCTGGTGCAGGACAAGGATACCGGTCGCATTGCCGCTGCAGAACTGAAGACAGTCAGCAGAAGAGCGCCGACGGAACAGGAATTGGCCGACCTGCTGTTCACCTGGAAAATTGCCAAATTTGTCAAGTCCAATGCCATCGTCTATGGCAGGAATCAACAGACCATCGGCATCGGCGCCGGACAGATGAGCCGCGTCTATTCCGCCAGAATAGCCGCCATCAAAGCCGCCGACGAAGGCTTGCAGGTGCAGGGATCGGTGATGGCGTCGGATGCTTTTTTCCCCTTCAGGGACGGCATCGATTCAGCTGCGGAAGCCGGCATTACCGCAGTCATACAACCGGGAGGCTCGATGCGCGATGCTGAAGTGATTGCCGCGGCCGACGAACATGGTATGGCCATGGTGTTTACCGGCATGCGCCATTTCCGGCATTGAACGGCATGATAAAACCCTGTACGGTCAGAGCGGAATTATTCACTATCCCCGGCAAGGGAGGGGCTTTTCAACCCGCCCGCAATCCATGCACATCCCGGTGCACAAGCAGGAACTTGCCGGTGTTATCGATAATCCACTTAAGACGCTGATCAAGCAATGATTCACCCCGAAACTTTTAAAACAGCAAAGCGCAACATATGAAAATCCTGATTATCGGCGGCGGAGGCCGTGAACATGCACTGGCCTGGAAAGCCAAACAATCGCCACTGGCCGATATCGTCTACGTCGCCCCTGGTAATGCCGGCACCACACTGGAACCCGGCCTGAGAAATGTCGACATCGAGGCCACAGATATTGCCGCGCTGCGGGACTTTGCCCTTGCCGAACAAATCACATTGACCATCGTCGGCCCCGAAGTGCCGCTGGTCGCCGGTATTGTCGACAGCTTCCGGCAGGCGGGCCTGAAATGCTTCGGACCCAGCCGCCAGGCATCGCAACTGGAAGGTTCCAAGACCTTCTGCAAGAATTTCATGGCCCGGCATCACATCCCCACCGCCGAATACCAGACCTTCACCGACAAACAGGAGGCAATCGCCTATGTGCGCCGAAAAGGCGCGCCGATCGTGGTCAAGGCGGATGGTCTGGCGGCCGGAAAGGGCGTCGTCGTGGCGCAGACCGAAGATCAGGCGATTGCCGCCATCCAAGACATGCTCGCCGGCAACCTCTTTGGCGAGGCCGGCAGCCGGGTCGTGATCGAAGAATTCCTGCGGGGTGAAGAGGCCAGCTTCATCGTCATTGCCGATGGCAAAGAGGCGCTGGCGATGGCCACCTCCCAGGACCATAAGGCCCGCGACAACGGTGACCATGGCCCCAATACCGGCGGCATGGGCGCCTATTCACCGGCCCCTGTGGTGACACCGGAAATCCACCGACGCATCATGCAGGAGGTCATCGCTCCGACGCTGCAGGGCATGGCGGAAGAAGGCAACCCCTACACCGGCTTCCTGTACGCCGGGCTGATGATCGGCGCCGATGGTGATATCAAGGTACTGGAATACAACTGCCGCTTTGGTGATCCGGAGACCCAGCCGATCATGATGCGCCTGCAGAGCGATCTGGTGGAATTGTGCCTGGCCGCCCTGGATGGCAAGCTGCACAGCGTCACATCGGACTGGGACGAGCGGCCGGCACTGGGTGTGGTGATGGCCTCGGGCGGCTATCCGGATGCTTACCGGAAAGGCGACGTGATCACCGGCCTGCCTGCCAGCGATCCTCCCGACAGCAAGATTTTTCATGCCGGAACACGGCTGACCGATGACCAGATCGTCACCGCCGGAGGACGGGTGCTGTGCGTCTGCGCCCTGGGCCGCGACCTCCGTGAGGCACAGCGCACCGCTTACCAGTTGACCAGCAACATCCACTGGCAGGATGTCTATTACCGGACCGACATCGGCTTCAAGGCGCTGGATTGATCCGCCTGAAGGTCAGATTGATGCGTGGCCTTTTGGGGGTTTTGCTTTTGGGCAGACAATGCCGCCAGTGATGCTGCAGGGCTCAGGCCATGACCAGCAGATCGCCGTGCCGCAACGGGATATCGAGGGTCTGTCTGGTCTTGTTGTGTCGAATCCGGAACAGGCGCTCCTCGCCAAAACTCAGGGATGCGATCAGCGGATGGCTGCCCAGCTCCCTTTCCTTGTCCGCGTGCCAGCCCATGGAATCATTGCCGTCGCGATACAGGTTGGCCAGGACACTGTTGAAGGAAATCCCCAGTTTTTCCTCTATAGTCCGCCGGATTGCCAGGAGCTCCCCGGTCCAGGGCAGCGGTTCGTGGCGCACCCCGGAATAGCGATACACGGCATCGGCATCACCATACCAGCAAACCAGCCGTGGGACCTTGACCGTTTTCCCGGCAATGACGATTTCCTCCTCATCCCAGGCCAGGGTTTCCAGCAGCCGCCCGAACTGCCGGTCCGCTTGCTGTCGATCGAAAAAGGCCGGTAGCCAGTATAATTCACCATCAACCGGTGCAAGATTGTTTTCCATCGGCAACAGTGTCATGTGGGGGCCTCTGATATGGCCATGGCTGTCAACCTGGCGGCCTGCCACGAGTATTGCGGAAATGGCTCAAAAATGTACCGACGCTTCCAGATAAAAGCTCCGCCCCGGCAATGGCAGACTGCCGGGCAGCTGGGGTACTGCCGGTTCCCGGGCATCGGCATCGAACAAATTGCGCACCGACGCCGCCAAATCCAGATGTTGCAAAAAGCGCTTGCTGCGCAATGTGATGTCGACAGTCTCATAATTGTCCAGCACCCGGTTGTCTCCCGGC
>JAJRWJ010000034.1 GCA_024276805.1 Gammaproteobacteria bacterium | reverse complement strand
GCTTATCCTCACCGTCAGGGTTGCCGATCTGGCCCTGCAAATAGGCTTCATTGTCCTTGTAGTACTGCATGATCGCCGCCCAGGTCGCCCATTGCGTATCGGTATCGATGTTCATTTTCACGACCCCGTAGCTGATCGATTACTTGATTTCTTCCGGAGACGAGCCAGAACCGCCATGGAAAACGAAAGTCAATGCATTGTCAGGCAAACCGTATCTTTCCGAGACAAACTTTTGTGAGTTGGCCAGAATGGTCGGCGTCAGTTTGACGTTGCCCGGCTTGTACACGCCGTGCACATTGCCAAAGGATGCGGCAATGGTGAAACGGTGGCTGATCTTGCTCAACTGCTCATGGGCATAGGCGACATCTTCCGGCTGTGTGTAGAGCAGTGAATTGTCCATATCGGTGTTATCCACGCCGTCTTCCTCACCGCCGGTACAGCCCAGTTCTATTTCCAGAGTCATGTCCATCTTCGACATACGCTCCAGATAGGCGGCGCATGTGGAAATGTTTTCCTCCAGGCTTTCCTCGGACAAATCCAGCATATGCGAACTGAACAGCGGTTTGCCTGTTTCGGCGAAATGTTTCTCGCCGGCATCCAGCAGACCATCGATCCAGGGCAGAAGTTTTTTTGCCGCATGATCGGTATGCAAAATGACCGGTATACCATAATGTTCGGCTAGATTGTGCACATGCAAGGCGCCGGAAATGGCGCCCAGAATGGCAGGCTGCTGGCCTTCCAGCTTCAACCCCTTGCCGGCGACGAATGCGGCGCCACCATTGGAAAACTGTATGATAACGGGTGATTTGACTTTGGCCGCCGCTTCCATGACCGCATTCATTGAATCGGTATTGATCGCATTGACCGCAGGCAGGGCAAACTGCTGTTCTTTGCATATGGCAAAGATTTTTTGCACGTCTTCGCCAGTTACCACACCGGGTTTAACTACGTCTAATATTTTTTGTGACATCTTGGAATATGATTTGAGTAAATTGAAGCACTCCCGGCCAGCATGACCGGGAGCATTGACAAGGACTTTGGCTCAGGAACTGAAATTCATCGTTCTCCGGCAAGTACCGGCAGATCGGATGTTCAGCCTTCCAGTTCAGCCAGCCGGTTGGCCAGCAGTTCTTCCAGAGACTACAGCGCTTTGGTGAATCAGGCTATGCCTTCAGACAACTTGTCAGTCGCCATGCGATTTTCAGCATGCATACGATCGAAAGCATCCTTGTCCACGGTAATTTTCTCGATATCGGCACTGGCTGCTTTTGCTGGATCCAGTTTGCGTGGCAGTTCACCTTCGGTGGACTGCAACTCAGCCAGCAGTGATGGTGCGATGGTCAGCAGATCACAACCGGCAAGTTCCATGATTTCACCGATATTTCTGAAGCTTGCGCCCATGACTTCAGTTTTATAACCAAACTTTTTATAGTAGTTGTAAATATTGGTTACCGAAACCACACCAGGATCTTCCGCCGCTGGATAGGAATCACGACCGGTATCTTTTTTGTACCAGTCGAGAATTCGGCCAACGAAAGGTGAAATCAGGGTAATACCATTTTCAGCACAGGCGATGGCCTGGTGAATACCAAACAACAGGGTCAGGTTGCAATGAATGCCTTCCTTCTCCAGAACAGCAGCCGCCTGAATGCCTTCCCAGGTTGCAGCAACCTTGATCAGAATGCGTTCCCGGGAAACACCCTGCGCTTCATACTGCTCGATCAGTTCGCGCCCTTTGGCGATGGTTGCATCGGTATCATAGGAAAGTCTGGCATCCACCTCGGTGGAAACACGGCCAGGAATAATATCCAGAATCTTCAGCCCGAAGGAAACAGCCAGACGATCGAAAGCCAGCGTCACCACATCACCGGAACTTGCCCCTGCACCCAGGGTTTCTCTGGCGCCTTTCAGAGTATCATCGACGATACTCTGATATTGCGGCATTTGTGCAGCAGCGGTGATCAGCGAAGGGTTGGTTGTCGCATCCCGGGGTTTGAAAGTTTCAATGGCCTCGATATCACCGGTATCGGCGACAACCACTGTCATTTCTCGAAGCTGTTCAAGTAAATTTGCCATAATTGAGTTACCTTATCGTAAATTAAATAAAAAATACCACTTGAATATTGGATTAGGATGAAAACACTGTCATCATAATCCAATATTTTAGGTAATGCCAGCATTCATCCAGCGATGCACAGGACTTCAGAAATGCCGACCTGCTCGCGATTGTCCGAAATAGTTTCCGCACAAAAGGTACTGAATTATTGTTCGTATCCAATGCGTTATCAGGCGCATAATGGATACTGTGGCTGATCTCGCAACGCGGAAGGCGGCCAATGAAGGCGCAACAAGGCGGTAGATTCCTTAGCTGGAATTCGCCTCGATGAAACGCCCTGGCTTATTTTACAGGGTCACCGATAACTATTGAAAGTCAGCGGGGGGCCACACAACCACGAATACGTGCTCCGACACATGAGCCGCTGGCACGCATTCGGGTTTGCGGGGGACGCAATCTAAAGTACCGTTATCCTCGTTCGCGAAGATATTTCTCGACACCCGTTACCTTTTCGGCTGCCGCTTTTCGCGCGGAAACGACCTTCCTGGCCATGTATTTTGCGACCCCGGTCGGCGCCTCTTTCTGCAGGGATTCCAGATATTTGGCCACACCAGTGGTGGCGCCCTGTTTGGCTGCCAGATATCTGGCGACACCGGTAGCGGAAGAATCACCGGCCGCTGCAGCTCTGGAAGCAGTTCTACGTGGCGGTGCAGCACGTCTGGCCTTGGGGGCTGCCTTGCCTTTGGAGCCTTGATTGTACAGAAAATAACCGACAACGGCCAGTATCAGTATACCGATCAGGAATGTGTTCGATGATTCTTCATCTTTATCCGCTGCGGATTTGGCAGTGCTTGCAGCAGAACTGCTGGATGTCGATCTGCCCGCCGTTGTTCTGGCAGGTTTCTGATGCTTGTATCCGGTATCCTGATAAAGCACCTGCGGCTGGAAATTCGCTGCCGGATATTTTGGATCCACGGTAACAGCTTTGGACTGACTGCCCGTCTTTGCCGATGCAGATGACTGGCTGTGCTGGTAGCCTTCATCCTGATAAATCACTTTTGGTTGAAAATCCGCTGCGGGATATTTTGTTTCTGCCGCAGCCATGGTACTGAAAAGCAGCAGTGCCATACAGAAGGCATTGGTAACATAATTGTATTTCACGTTGTTCCCCTAATTTTCATATGCGGCTGAAAATACCTGAGACCGGCGGCGATCAGCCAGTCTCAGGTTGTTTTCGCCATTTGAAATGTCTGATTTCTTGGCTACGAATGCACTGTTTACAGTATAGCCTCGACGTTTTTCACGACATTGTCGACGGTGAAGCCAAACTCCTTGAACAGATCGCCCGCAGGCGCCGATTCACCAAAACGGTCCAGACCGACCACCGCTCCCTCACTGCCCACATACTTCCACCAGG
>JAJRWJ010000373.1 GCA_024276805.1 Gammaproteobacteria bacterium | reverse complement strand
TGACATCGGTGACCAGGACGGCATGATGGGCGGTAATGGCGCGTCCAGATTCGGTCAGGATGTGCGGCTGCGGAAGCTGTGCGCTGGAACAGATTTCCGCGAAGCAGCGCACCACATTCCGGGCATATTCATCGATGCCGTAATTGCTGGAAAATTCGCTGCGCGAGTGGCTGCCATCGTAGTCGACGGCCAGGCCGCCGCCGACATCGACCACGCTGATTCCGGCTCCCAGCTGGTGCAATGCTGCATAGAACTGTCCCGCCTCGCGCAGTGCCGTTTTGATATCGTGGATATTGGCTACCTGCGAGCCCATGTGAAAATGCATCAGCTGCAAGGTATCCAGCAGACAGGCATGTTCCAGGCGCCCGATCATGCCGGCAATCTCACTGGCGTGAAAACCGAATTTGGATCTTTCTCCGCCGCTGTTCTGCCATTTTCCGTTGCCGATACTGGCCAGTCGGATGCGTATGCCAAGCCGGGGCCGGATACCCAGATTATCCGCTTCCTCGATGACCAGATCCAGCTCGGAGGGCTTCTCGATAACCAGATAGAGATTCAATCCTGTCTGCAGGCCGATCAGGGCCAGACGAATGTAGGCGCGGTCCTTGTAGCCGTTGCAGATAACCGTGCCGTGTTCGGAGAACCCCATGATGGCCAGCAATTCCGGCTTGCTGCCGGCCTCCAGGCCGACATGCCCCGCCGCCAGTATGGCCTCGATGACGCTACGCTGCTGGTTGACCTTGATCGGATACACAGGGGTGTAGGCGCCTTTATAGCGGTATTTACGGCAGGCGTCGGTAAAGCCGCGGCGCAGGGCGTGAACGCGATCGGTGAGAATGCCGGTGAAGCGCAGCAGGACCGGAAAGCCAATGCTCCGGGCCTGCAGGCTGTCGATGACTTCCCGGAGATCGATGTACTGCTGTGTCGCTGGATCGGACTTCACGCAGACATGGCCCCGGGCATCGATATCGAAATACCCGGCGCTCCACTCGCGTATACCGTAGATTCGTCTGTTTTGCTCTATCATCTGTATCCGACTGTAATTGCCAGACCCGCACCAGCATAAAGTCCTGCCCTCAATTGTGTCAGCATTACCCCAATACCTGCACAGACACCCCGGCAAACTGCATCGCCAGCGCCATCATAACCCATTGCCTGACACGGAAAAAGCAGCTGCAAGCATGTGACAGGCTATTCCGGCAACGACAGGTATTGTGCTTCGAGGTCCATGAAGGCATTGCCAAGCCTGGCGACGGTCCGATAAAATTTTGCCGCAGCACAGCCTTGCAGGTCGGCAAAAAAGCGTTTTTGCCAGGGAATCAGGTGACGCTGAAAGAATTCCGCCTGCCGGGGGTGCTGTTCCATGATCAACAGACTCATCACTTCACAGAGCGCGGCGATATGGTCCTCCGGTTCCGGGGTCTGTTCCTGCCGCTGAATTCCCAGTGTTTGCAGATCGGCACGCAAGTCAGCCAGCGGCTTTTCCTGCAGAAAACCGGTCTGGTAGAAAGACCCATAGGGAAGCAGTTCCCCGCGGGTCATGCCGATAAACAAAATCGCGAACTCCTCGGCGGCATCTGTCACAGTGGTCGCTCCGGCCGCTCTGGACAGCTCGCGCCACGCCAGCGGCAACGGTTGAGGGTTGTCTGGCAGGGGGGGCGGGAGCCTGGCCAGCATGGTCAGCAGAACTGTGTCTGGGGCGGCGGACAACAGTCTCGCCAGAAGCGCGTAGGTATTGCTGCGCCAGCGCTGCTCAGAGGGCAGGGATATCGGGTCGTTCAAGGCTTTACGAACATCGACGCGACCCGGCAGGATTCGCACATGCGCAGAAGCCTGCTGTTTTCACCCTGGAACATCGGATGCTGCTGCAATCTGGCCGTGACGGCACGCAGCATGCTCTCGGTGGCGAAGGGTTTGTGGCATTGGATACACTCGACCGCTTCTTCCTGGTGCAGGATTTCCGGGCGCTGCGCTGCATTTTCGTCATAGCGATACCGGCCATGCAGGGTGATGGCGTTTTCCGGACAGGCACTCTGACAGATGCCGCATTGGACACACCGGGATTCGATGAATTTCAGCTGCGGCAGACTGCTTCCGGACAGCAGCGCCGCCTCCGGACAGACCGAAACACAGGCCATGCACAGGGTACACTGGTCCCCGGCAACCCGAACCTCGCCAAATGCGGCATTGCCGTCCAGGTCGACGACATCGGCTTTCCGCTGTGCATGCTGCAGCAGATGACCTACCGCCATACGCATGACCTCGCGCTTGTCGGCGACCCCGGCAAAGGTGGCGGGCCGTATCTCCGGCCCGGCAGCCTGAACTCCGGGCAATGATTCGGGCTCAATGAAGCGGATCGAATCGCCGGCATAGCCCATGCCGACCAGTATCCGTTCTGCCTGGCGCATTTGCTGCTGCAGGGTTTCCCGGGACATTGCCGGAATCTGCCCATGCTCTTGCAACCATACCGCCTGGGCGCCATGGGCCAGCACCGCCAGCCAGACCTCCATGCCTGCCGCGGCAAGCGATTCCAGCCGGTAGGTGATGATCGATCTGCCGGGGGCAATTTCCGGAGCCTGTTCCTGGTCGTACAGCAGGACTACCGGCTGCCTGCCGCCTGCAGAAAAAAATGCGCGCAGCATGCTGAAAAGGCGGCCCAGGGTATCCTGCCGGTCCGGATAGTTGTAACTGATCGCACCGGCAGGACAGACGCTGCCGCAGTCGCCGCAGCCCTGACAGAGATAGGGATTGACCTCGATTTTTCCAGCCACTGTCTGAATGGCATCGGCAGGGCAGGCATCCAGACAGCGCCGGCAGCCGGTGATGCCGCTGCGGGAATGGGCGCAGCGGTCATTGTCCAGGGTGAAATATTTGGGTTTGTCGAACTGGCCGCGCATTTCCGGCAGTTCCTGAAGGCTCTCCTGCAGCATCCGGGTATCGTCACGCGGGGCATAGAAGCCGACCGGCAGCACCTGCTGCTGCAACTCAGGCTCCTGGCGCAGGTCCAGAACCAGATCGAAATGCAGCGGCTCTTCATCGGCAATACGCAATGCGAAGGCGCCGAAATAACCGCTCAGCATAAAGCCCCCCGGCTGTCGCACTGACAAAATGCTGACGGCGGACAGCTGCCGGCGCTGCTGCGCCGTGGTGGGCGGGCACAGCAGCACGGTAATCCGCAGCGTGTCCAGCCCGGGCATAATCTCCAGCACCTGTTCCGCACTGCCGATCAGCAGCAGCTTCCCCTCCGAGCGATAGCTGACACGGGATGTGCTCTGCACGGCATACTGCCGCGTGGCGCTATGCGCGGCTTGCAGAGGATCTGTCATGACTCCTGGAGACCACTTCGGGGTCGTCCGCAGCCTGGAGGGCATCACCATCGGCAGCCTCTTCGGCGCTTTCAAGCCGCGCCATGGCCCGCCGCATCTCGCGTGTCACCAAGTCTTTCATCACTGTGAAACGGGTGAAATCATGGTCGTATTCATTCAGGCCATCCTGTCCGGAGAATTCCGCGCGATGAAAAAGTCTGCGTAGCGCAAGACGCCGCATCTGTTCTGCAGCCTGCCGCTCTGCGGCTTTTCTGGTCTGGTTTTGCGGGGGCAGCTGCCGGTTTCTGAACAGCCTGAATATGTCGATGTTCATGATTTTCCATACCGGGGCAGAAAATCACATTGTCTCACAGATGGGCGATAATTCGCCATGTCGAGGTCGTTGGCCAGCAATTCTCATTATGGCCTGTTGGCGGTTTCTCCTCCGCATTAGCCAACATTAAAACCCTGACAAACAATGCGCAAGGGCGGATAAGCCCTCGCGCCATCCACTAAGGTGCCTGAATAATGACAGGATTTCTTGACAAG
>JAJRWJ010000372.1 GCA_024276805.1 Gammaproteobacteria bacterium | reverse complement strand
TTCGGTTTTGTCGGCGGCAGTCAACTGTCGCCAGCTGGTACTGCGCCGGTTGAGCATTTTTTCCCAGCCCAGGGCGGAGGCAAAATGCTGTAGCAGCGTAGTGTCGATGCCATCGCTGCGATAATCATGGAAGCGGTACGCTATGTGCTGTCCGTCCAGCCATTTTCTGGCTTTTTTTACCGTATCACAGGCTTTGATGCCGTAGAGTGTATACATGTGATGCTTTCTTGCTCAGGCTGGGACACGCGCCATGGTGGCGCCTGTCCAGTTACCGGGAATGCAGGGGTTGCGGGGCGGCGGCTTGCAGAACTGGCCGGGGATTATTCCCGGCATCAGTCCCTCAGCAAGTCATTGATGCCGGTCTTGCTGCGGGTCTTTTCGTCGACCTGCTTGATGATCACCGCGCAGTACAGGCTGTGGCTGCCGTCCTTCGCCGGCAGATTGCCGGATACCACGACAGAGCCTGCCGGAATGCGGCCATAGCTGATTTCGCCGCTGCTGCGGTTGTAGATCTTGGTGCTCTGGCCGATGTAGACGCCCATGGAAATCACCGAACCCGTTTCCACCACAACGCCTTCGACGATTTCCGAACGGGCGCCGATGAAGCAGTTGTCCTCGATGATGGTCGGGCCGGCCTGCAGCGGTTCCAGAACGCCGCCAATGCCGACGCCGCCGGACAGATGCACATTTTTGCCGATCTGTGCACAGGAGCCGACCGTCACCCAGGTATCGACCATGGTGCCGCTGTCCACGTAGGCGCCGATGTTGACATAGGAGGGCATCAGGATGGCGCCGGGAGCGATGTACGAGCCATGCCGGGCATTGGCGTTGGGCACCACGCGGACGCCGGCTTTCTGGAAGTCGTCCGGGGTATAGGTGGCAAATTTTGTTTCCACTTTGTCGTAGTAACGGTTCACGCCGCCTTCCATGACCCGGTTTTCATTGATCCGGAAGGACAGCAGCACCGCCTTCTTCAGCCACTGGTTGACCACCCAGGTTCCGTCGACCTTTTCCGCGACCCGGGCCTGGCCGCAGTCCAGCAGACCGATGGCCTCCTCGACGGCATCGCGGATTTCGGCGGAGACGCTGGCGGGGGAGATGTCGGAGCGGTTCTCGAAAGCATCGTTGATAATATTTTCTAAATGAGTCATGTTTTTCTTTATAGTGAGTTGATGAAATGTTTGATTCTGCCGGCCGCTTCATGGCATTCCTGCAGCGGGGCGACCAGGGCGATCCGGACGTGATGTCGCCCCGGGTCGATGCCGTCACTGGTTCTGGACAGGAAACTGCCCGGCAGCACCGTGATATTTTCCTGTGCAAACAGCATTCTGGCAAATTCGGTGTCGGCAATGGGCGTCTTCAGCCACAGATAGAAGCTGGCCGGCGGCCGGGATACGGCGCATACCGTATCGAGAATATCCAGTACGGCAGTGAACTTTTCCCGGTACTGCTCCCGGTTTTGCCGGACATGCGTTTCATCCTGCCAGGCAGCGATACTGGCATGCTGTGTGGGCAGAGGCATGGCGCAGCCGTGATAGGTCCGGTATTGAAAGTAGTGGCGTAAAACCTGCGCATCGCCGGCGACAAAACCGGAGCGAAGACCGGGGGCGTTGGAGCGTTTCGACAGGCTGTGAAAGACGATACAACGTCGCAAGCCGGTGTTGCCCATGGCATGGGCGCTGTGCAGCAGACCAGGGGGAGGCTGGTCTTCGTCTGCGTAGATTTCCGAATAGCATTCATCGGCGGCGATCAGGAACTGGTGGCGTTCCGCCAGTTCCAGCAGTTTCCAGTGTCCGGCCTGATCCAGCACCGCGCCGCTGGGATTGCCGGGGGAACAGAGATAGACCAGCCGGCAGCGGCGCCAGATGGCTTCTGGTACGCTTTCGAAATCCGGCAGATAGTTATTTTCTTCCAGGGTATTCAGATAGTAGGGTTCGGCGCCTGCCAGCAGTGCCGCCCCTTCGTAGATCTGATAGAAGGGATTGGGCATGATCACGACCGGCTTTTCAGCGCTGTCCAGTACGCACTGGGCGAAGGAGAACAATGCTTCCCGGGTGCCATTGACCGGCAGTATCTGGGTTTCCGGATCGATATCCGCCGCGGGGATGGCAAAGCGCCGCGCCAGCCAGGCGGCGATTGCCTGGCGCAGTTCGGGCTGGCCGCGGGTATTCGGGTAGCGGCTCAGGCCATGTAGATGGCTGAGCAGCGCTTCCTGGATGAAATGCGGGGTGACATCTCCGGGTTCGCCGATGGACAGGGCGATGTGCTGCAGATTCCGTGGTGCATCAAGCCCCTGTTTGAGTTTTGCCAGCTGCTCGAAGGGGTAGGGATGCAGACGCTTCAGATTGGCATTCATTATTTTTGGCAGTTGGGCCGCTTTCCGGAGGCGATGGCCTGCTGGCGTAATGCCATCGCCTCGGGCATTTCTTTCTGCAGATCCTCGATGCGGGTATCGTGGGAAGGGTGAGTGGAAAGAAATTCCGGGGGCTGCTGGCCCTTGCCGGCCTGTTCCATTTTTTGCCACAGGCGGATGCTTTGCCGTGGATCGAATCCGGCCCTGGCCATCAGTTTCAGCCCGTACAGGTCTGCCTCGCTTTCATGCAGCCGGCTGTAGGGCAGCAGCACACCATATTGAGCGCCGACTCCCAGCAGCCCCATGGCCGTCTGCCCGAGTGCCGACTGTGGCGCGCCCAGCGCCTGAATCAGTGACATGCTCTGCTTGACGGCATATTCCTGGGACATGCGTTCACTGCTGTGGTTGGACAGGACGTGGGCGATCTCATGGCCAATTACCGTGGCCAGCTGATCCTGGTTGTCCACCAGTCTGACCAGCCCGGTGTGCACGCCGATTTTGTTGCCGGGCAGGGCGAAGGCGTTCAGGGAATCGTCCTGGAACACCACCACTTCCCAGTCACCGCCGACTTCGCGGGTAATCGCCGAGGCGACGCATTGCACGAACTGATTGATTCTGGCATCGCTGCTGATGGGGGTTTTTTTCTTCAGGTTGTCAAAGCCTGCAGTCCCATCTGCCGGACCTCGTTGTCCGGCATGATGTTGAATTGTGTTCTGCCCATCGGCGTGGTGGCGCAGGACAGCAAAACCAGACAGGATGACAGCAACAAGAGAAATTTATTGAACATAATCATTATTGACCTGTTTAATGCAGGGGTTGTAAATTGAAGCAAGGGCAATAGAAAGGTTGTCCTGTCCTGGCCGTTGTTTTACCTGTAGTTTGCCTGGGAGTGTTTTTAGCCATTTTTCATACCAGCCCAACAAAGTCTGTATAATCCTGTTGCAAAGCGGCAGGGATAAATTGCCTGTAAGGATAAATTTCAGGATAATTCCGCTATTTTATCTTACTCGTCAAGCTAACGCACTGATCATTACGCATTTCAGGAATTGTTCAGGTCCGATGCTTTATCATGGCGGCAACGCATCGCCTGGTCCCACTGACCCAGGCTGTGGAGCCATGGCCATTATTATGCTGTTTCCATGTTGTTTCAAGAAGTTGAGTTTTATTTTGTTCCTGACCTTGGTTTTTTATGTTCCGCTTGTAACCATTCCGGCAAGTCATCCATGAGCTTGCCCGTGGCAGTAAATCCGCCGCTCATGGGCAAGGCGCCGCAACCATGACCCCCAGGAACATGAACTTCGAATTCTATCAATTCACGACTGCCGGTGACAGGGAAAGCAACCAGGATTGCATGGCCAATCTGATCTGTGAGGATTTTGCCTTGCTGGTCGTCGCAGATGGTCTGGGCGGGCATCAGGCGGGAGAGAAAGCGTCGCGTTATTTTTGTCAGGGATTGCTGCAGCTGGCCGGGATCCATGCCGCCAAAATGAGGGATAACCCGGAAAAAACCATCGATGCCTGGGTGGATGGCGCAATACAGGAGATGGAAAAAGCATTTTCAGGAGACCCCGATGCCAGCCAGGCGCATACCACTTGTGCAATTCTGTACATACAGGATGATTTTCTGGTTACCGTGCATTGTGGCGATACCCGCATTTATCGCATCAATGCGCGGGAGATCAGCTGGCGAACCAGGGATCACTCGGTGCCGCAGCGGCTGCTGGACCAGGGGCAGATCAGTGAGCAGGAAATGGGCACACATCCGGAACAGAATCAATTGACGCAAAGCATCTCGATCATGAAGACTCATCGGCCGGAAATACATGTCTATCCGCCGCCGCAGAAAGGGGAAACGTTCATACTCTGCAGTGACGGTTTCTGGGAATATACCAAACAGCATGAATTTCTGCGTCTGGCCAGCCCCGGCGTCACCAAGAATATTATCAGCAAGCAGATTAAACTTTCCTATCTGCGGGCAGGTGGCCATAGTGACAATATTACCGTGCAATGGTTGAGAGCCAAGTGACATTGCTGTTCACTGTGCCGATGCTGCGCGC
>JAJRWJ010000371.1 GCA_024276805.1 Gammaproteobacteria bacterium | reverse complement strand
CGCCTGCAGGCAAACTTTATGACCTCTTATATCCGCAACCCGCAGGCATGGGAGAGCAAAAGCCTGATGCCCAACCGGCATTTGCCGGATAAAGGGGTCTCCAAGCTGGTGGATTATTTAAAACTGCTGGAGGGAAAGTAACCATGAAAACTTCAATACTTGCGCTTACCTTGCTGGCAGCAACCACCGGCAGCCCCGCATTGCTGGCCGCTGATGCAGAAAATGGTCGAACCCTGTACCGAGGTTATTGTACGCAATGTCACGGCCTGGAAGGCGATGGTTTTGGTGTAAATGCCCCGGATATGGAAGTCGCGCCCAAGGATCATACGGAGACTGCGGAGATGCAGGCACGTAGCGATGCCGATCTCTTTAAGGCCATAAAACAGGGCGGCAAGGCGGTGGATAAATCCGTGCTGATGCCAAATTGGGACGCCAATATGAGTGACGATGAGATTCGTGACCTGGTGGCCTACCTGCGCGTTCTTTCTAATACAGGAGCTAAATGATGAATATACGATCTACAAAGACTCTCGGCTATCTGGGTCTGCTGCTTTGTCTTGGAGCGGTGGGCACGGGATCAGCCCAGGCGGAACTGCATAAATTTGACATGACCATAGAGGAGGTGGAACTGGAAATTGCACCGGGCTTTAAATCAAAGGTGTGGGCCTACAATGGCCAGGTTCCTGGCCCATTACTGCGCGTAAAGGAAGGTGATGACGTGGAAGTTACCCTGATAAACAATACCACGCTCAACCACACCGTACACTGGCATGGCATCCATCAAAAAGGTACCTGGCGCAGTGATGGTGTACCTGGCGTAACGCAATTATCCATTGAACCGGGTGAAAGCTACGTCTACCGATTCAAGGCCGATCGCGTGGGAAGCCTATGGTATCACTGCCATGTTAATGTGCCTGAACATGTAGGACTGCGAGGCATGTGGGGACCTCTCATTGTCGACCCTAAAGATCCACTGCCTATTGAGAAAGAGGTGACCAAAGAGGCCATACTCATGTTCTCCGGGTGGAATTCCGAGGTTGCCATGACGTATGGCAAGGGCGGTGAACCGGGGGAAGTTCTGGATTACTTCTCAATCAACGGGAAGTCCTTCCCTCTCACGCAACCGCTACGTGTTAAAGAGGGCGATGTGGTTCGCTTAAGGCTCTATGGCGCAACTATCCCGGTGGCATTTCATACGCATGGCCACGATATGTTTGTCACCCATCAGGATGGTTTGCCACTGGAGTCACCTTATTGGGCCGACGTGGTGGATATCCCCAGTGGTGGTCGTCTGGACGTGATTATCCGCATGAACAACCCGGGGCTTTGGATCAACCATGATCACATCGAACAGCACATCAGCAACAAAGGTAAGGCACCGGGCGGATCGGCGATGATTATTGAATATGAAGGTGTGGAAAAAGATGACTGGTACGCCTGGAAAGATAAGGAGTTCCAGAGTGATTTTTACATGAGCGATACCATGAAAAAAGGTTATGGCCTGTTTGACAACGAAATCTTTAAAGGAGACGAAATCAAAGTGCAGCGAAGGAAGAAAAAGAAGGCAAAATCATCTCACGAATGAGGTGTAGATTGGTAGCAAGCAGCCCGGGCTCCAAAAGCCCCATCCGGGCTGCTTGCTTTTTGTGGACTAACTCTATAAACAATGATAAATCAGAACATGACTTTATTCGATAAATGTACCCTATGCACTGCTTTGTAACTAACGGAAGTAGAAAATGAGAAAAATCATAAGAGTATTGCCGATATTTTGCATGGTGCTTGTTTCAAAGTATGCATTTGCGCAAGACTCTCACCACAAACATCATAATCATACAAATTATTTATATAGCCCGATTGATGTGATGGATGATCATTCTCACAAGCAAGATGGGTGGATGTTCTCCTACAGTTACAACACTATGCATATGGAGGGTAATCGTGATGGCAGTAATGAAGTCAGTACTGCACAAGTGCTGAACGACTTTATGGTATCGCCTACGGAAATGACCACGCAGATGCACATGTTTGGCTTGATGTACGGGGTAACCGACAAGCTCATGATAATGGGAATGATTCCTTATAAATTGATATCGATGGATCATGTCAACCGCATGGGCTTAGAGTTTACTACCGAATCTGAAGGTGTTGGTGATATAGAATTGTCTGGAATCTATACACTACATGAACAGGGCAATCGAAAAACTTTACTAAATCTCGGCGTCAACCTTCCTGTTGGATCAATCGACGAGCGAGCTGATACGCCCGCTGGAATAAAACAAAAATTACCTTATCCAATGCAGCTGGGATCCGGCACATATGATTTGTTGCCGGGTATTGCCTATGCTGATCAGCGAGGTAGTTGGGCTTGGGGGAGTCAACTCAAGGCCACCCTTCGTCTAGGCAAGAATAACAATGAATATCGGCTAGGGAACGAATACAGCCTTTCCCTATGGGGCGCACGTAATATTAGTCGTTATGTAAGCGCATCACTCAGCGTCAATGGCAAGAAATGGGGAAATATACACGGTGGAAGTCCTGAGTTAAACCCAATAATGCTACCAACCAGCCGTACGGATTTACGTGGTGGTGACAGGGTCGATCTGCAGCTGGGTATTGACCTGATTGCAGAAGAAGGAGAATTACAAGGCAATAGATTGTCCCTTGAAGTCGGTTTTCCACTATACCAGAATCTTGACGGACCTCAACTCGAATTAGACCGCCAGCTAACGGTTGGTTGGCAGTTAGTGTTCTAGGATACGGCGAGAAACAAGCCACATTGATTGAGAAAAAACACGGAGAAATCAACAAAACCGGGAAATATGGCGCAATACTTCAGTATCTAAACCTAACCCGCCCAATAACTAGAATAAATGACCGAATTAGGACTGTATTCTTCATGTTAATGTGTAATTATTTGATGCTATCTATTGGCAAAATACGAACTTTCTTCTGAACATCCCATCCCGTCATTACGAAACATTGCCAATAGGCCCCGCCTCATTGTCCGACCTCCGCGCCTCGCTAACAAAAAGTAGGTTAATTAACTAACAAACACCCTTCCCATCACACGCACTATCCTCATATCAGTCAGCAATAATACCGGGGTCTACTAGCAAAATCATCAGACATTGGGTAACAATTTACTATTTTTTCTGCATTTTCAATGCTGACTCCTCCTTTCGTCTATACTGATGACCAATACAGTTCTTGTGCACATTTAAGCCATCCAACCCTCGCATCATTCATCCCTCCTTCAAATTGAATTCGGCAGGCATTCACTTACTACAAGAATATGACTCCATCATATGACTTACTGATTAACAAATCTGTTTACCTAATTACCAGTTAGATACTCGCGGCATGATTGACGAGGATCAATGAATTATATCTTCTCCCTAATATGATCACGCATTACCCAGACAACTATGTGTAGAGAAATATAGCTAATTAACTGGGTATTGTTTCTACATGCATTCGCATCGTTACCATGACAAATTCAAAGGAGGAGTAATGTATGCAAGCACTACGACTATTCCAAGGGACTAATCAGTTGGCTCTGTTAGTCGTCTTATTGGGGATCTCATTCTCGGCCACCGTTGTTTCTGCAGCCGAGAGCGCATCAATCAAGATGGGAAAACAGCTCTATGAGGAGAACTGCATCTTCTGCCATCAGGAGAGCGGCATCGGACAGGTTGGTGTCGCACCGTCTTTGACGAATAAGGAGCTGCTCAGTACTGCAACCGATAAATTCCTGATCGAGACCATCCGCGATGGACGGGATGGCACCAGCATGTTGGCGTTCAATATATTGGGGACATCAGGCGTCCAGGCCATCGTCGCCTACCTTCGCTCTTATGAAACACTCCCTAACCGTGCCGCCGAGGTCGACAAGCAGCCAGATGCCTTTGGTGATCCGCGGCTTGGTAAGCAGTGGTATGAGCAAATCTGCTCGACCTGCCACGGCATGGCGGGCGAGGGTTATGAGGCCGGTGGCTCCGGTACCGCGATCGGTAAAAGCGGTTTCCTCAGCAAGGCCTCCGATGGATTCATCCGCGAGACCACCAAGAGGGGGCGTTCCAATACACCCATGTACGGTTTCCAGGGCCCGACGGCTGGTCTGGCAGACCTGGGCGATCGTGAGATAGACGATATCATTGTCTATCTCCGCAGCCTGCAAACCCATTTACCGACTGTGGAGTAGATTATGAAACGGAATAAAATTTCTCGTCGCAGCTTCCTCAAGGGAAGCGCATTCATCACCGGCTCCGCCGCCGGCGCCGGGCTTTTCGTCTCCAACAATCCCGAACTGGAGGCCGCACCGGCAAAACCGGAAGCAAGCCTCAATCGCACCACCGCCCTGGCGGCCTGCCCCTACTGTGGCGTGGGCTGCGGAACGGTGATCCAGGTGGAGAATGGCAAGATTGTCTCCATGCGCCCCGACAAGGACCACCCCACCAATAAAGGCCTGCAATGCATCAAGGGACTGACAGCCGCCGAACCCATTTATGTGGATCGGATGGAGGGTGATTCCTATGTGCGCAAGGACGTCTGGGAGGAATGGGGCAAGCCCGGACACGGCAACATGGAGTACATCAGCAAGACCAAGGGTTCATTCGCTGAAGAGCACTTCGTGCGCGTGCCCTATCATGAGGCCTCAATGATGGTGGCGCACAAACTCGCCCACTTCGCAAAAAAATACACCGGCAATTCCATTGGCCTGTATGGCTCCGGGCAGCTTACCCTCGAAGGTCAGTATCTTGAGAACCTGTTCATGAAGGGTATTCTGGGTTCGAATACCATCGAGGCCAATGCACGCATGTGTATGACCTCGGCGGTGACGGCCTACTTCAAGACCCTGGGATCGGATACGCCACCGCTGTCCTATGAGGATCTCGAACTCAGTGACATGGTGATGAACTTCGGTCACAACGCCCGCGAGGCGCATCCGATTATCTTCTGGCGCATCGCGGACCACAAAAAGAAGAACGACATCCCCACGGTTGTCGTGGAACCCCGTAACACCGGCACAGTACAGGGCTACCGTGACATCAATCCTGACAACTCCATCCATGTTCCCATTCTGAACGGCGATATCAGCTTCCTGAATGCCATGGCGCATGTGCTGCTCAAGGATCATCCCGATGTCATCGACTGGGACTTCATGAAGGCCAGTACCACTGGCTGGCAGGAATACACCGAGGGCGTGCTGAAGGATTACAGCCCGGAACAGGTGCAGGATCGCATGGGTTCCGAGGAGGTGACACCCGAACTGATCCGCAAGGTGGCCGCTTACTATGCCGACGCCACGCGCAAGCGCCTGAAGCGTGCCAAGGCAGACCCGAAGGGCATCGGTCATGGTGGTCCGATCATCATGTGGGGTATCGGCTATAACCAGCACATCCATGGTCAGCACAACGTCATTGCCATTATCAACCTGTGCAGCTTGACCGGAAACCTGGCCAAGCCCGGCTGCGGCCCCTTCTCCATGACCGGGCAGCCCAATGCCATGGGCGAACGCTTTACCGGCGGCCTCACTGACCGTCTGCCCTTCAATGAGCCATTGAAGAATAAAAAGCATCGCTTCAAAATAGCCAAAGCCTGGGGCGTACCGGAAGAAAACCTGCGTACGGCGATGAACTCCGAGAACCCCGGCTTTGCGGTGGGCATGATGGAACGGGCACAGAAGGGGGACGTCAAGGCCATGTTCTTCGTCTACGCCACCCATATCGACTTGCCCGACACGAACAAACTGGTGCGTGCGGCATTGATGAAGACCTTCAATATCGTGCAGGAAATCTACCGCCATGCCCCCAACAACCTGTACGCCGACGTCATTTTTCCGGCCGCGACCTGGGGTGAAGTACAGGGCATCTACATCAACTCCGAGCGCCGCATCTATGTCGTCGACAAGGCCGCTGAACCGCCTCCCGGCTGTCATTCCGATCTGGACATGGTGATTGACAAGGGCAAGGAGATCGGTGAAATACTCGGCCTGGATGTGAAAAAGATCTTTCCCTGGGGGAAGATGCCCGATGGCACTTACGATACCGAGGAGATATTCCGCGACATCATCAAGGCTTCCGAGGGCACCGACACCGACCTCACCGGCATCCTTGCGGTGGAGAAGAAGGACAAGCTGAGTCCCTATGAGCAGATCCGTCAACTGCGGGGCATCCAGTGGCCTGCGCCTACCTATGAGATCGCCAAGGCCGGTGGCACCAAGCGCCGTTACATGGGGCAGGAAGGCAACTGGAAAGACAAGCCCTATGGCAACTTCCGCACCAAGGACGGCAAGATGCACTTCAAGTTCGTCCAGCAGGATTACAGCCAGCGCGAGGAGATTACCAAGCAACTGATGGAATTCGGCCATAAGGAAGGCCTGTACACTATCGATCATATCGATCTGCTGAAAAAGGCCCGCGACATGGCCCTGACGCCGGACCTGCCCGATGCGGGATACCGCGGCAGGCCGGTATCGGAAATACCCCTGGACAAGTACCCCTACTGGCTGGGACTGGGTATCGTGTACGAGCACTTCCACACCGCCAAGTCCAACCGCAGCCCCACTACCCGTCGCCTAGTACCGGAGATGTACGTCGAAATACATCCCAAAGATGCACAAGAACTCGGCATCGAAGATGGCGACAAGGTGCGGCTGGTGACCCGCCGGGGCCACTTCGAGGCGAAAGCCCAAGTAGGCACCAACAGTCTGGTGCGGCCGGCGCGTAACTCGGTGCCGCGCGGTTATGTGTTCAGTCCGTGGAATCTATCGGTGGCCGACAGTGCCGATCCGCGCAAAAACAAATGGCTGGTGAATGCCACTTCCAGCCGCGTTTGGGACGTTGTCTCCGGCCAAGTGGATTTCAAGAAGCTGGCCTGTCGCATCGAAAAAGTATGATTGAAATCAATCCAATGATGGAGAAAAGGAAGCAACCTCAAATGGCGCCTTTTACAAAATAAAAGGCGCCATTTTTTCCTCAACCGACTCAGTAGCTGTGAACCGTGAAAAAATGATGCTGGAGCAATTACCTATCTTGGAATGGTGACTATGAAGAGACGCGCCTTTCTTGGTTATGCCATTGCCGGGACGGCCGCCTCCCTGCTGCCATTAACCACAACCAGCGCCGCAGTACAACGGGGTGGACAACGCTATTTACGTCCCCCCGGGGCGCACGATGAGGCCGAATTTCTCGACCACTGCATCCGCTGCGGCCTCTGCGGCCAGACATGCCCCAACCGTGCCATCAAGTTCTTCGGTATGGAAAACGGCGCCGCCTCCCTGGACACCCCCTATATCACACCGAGGGAACAGGCCTGCATCCTGTGCATGAAATGCGGTGATGTCTGCCCCACCGGGGCGATTCCAAAAATCACCCGCACGGCAGAAGACGTGATGGCCAAGGTCGACATGGGTCAGGCACGCGTAGACGAGACACTGTGCCTGTCTTTCCAGGGAAAGACCTGTGGTGTGTGTTACCGCGCCTGCCCGTTACCGGATATCGCCCTGCGTGTCGGCATGCTGGAACAGCCCCACGTCTCCGAGGCCTGTGTGGGTTGCGGCCTGTGTGAGCGCTCATGTATCCAGATTCCCCAGGCTATCAGAATCATCCCCCACCATAGCTGAGAACGGTAACGTCATGACATCACCCGACTCCAAATCCTTCTGTCTCTGGCGCCACCTGAACAAGCTGCGCTGGCTGAGCCTGAGTGTGGTGTTCCTGATGCTGGTGCTGATTCCGTTTCTGCACCTCTACCAGACCTATATCGCCGCCCACGCTTACGATCTGCTCTACCCCTTGGAAAAAATAATCTACGACAGCATGGAAACACTGAGCGCACCCTTTGTCAGCGACCCCGAAAATGACCTGGATCTGCTTAAGGGCACCACCTGGTCAGGACGACTGTTCGGCCTCAACCTGAGCGACCCGCTTGCGTTTGCCGGGCAGATCGCCGCCAGTGGAAAATTGCTTTGGCCCTTTCTGCTGACCGCCCTGATTCCCATCGGCCTGACCCTGCTTTTCGGGCGCTTCTTCTGTGGCTGGATCTGCCCCGCCAACTTCCTCTATGAGCTCAATACCACCCTCGGGACTTGGCTACGCAATATCGGCCTCCACACCGGCCAGCGCCGAATGAGCCGCAAGTTCAAATACCTGGTGTTGTTTGTCACGCTGCTGCTTTCACCCCTGCTGGGCAGCGTCGCCGTGGCCGCGATCTACCCGCCCGCCATCGTCGGCCGTGAGATCTATTACGCCATCGCCCTGGGTGGCTTCGGT
>JAJRWJ010000370.1 GCA_024276805.1 Gammaproteobacteria bacterium | reverse complement strand
TACAGAGATTTGAAAGAACATGTCGATTTACCAGAACTCAAGGAATTATTCGAGAACATGATCGAGATGGAAGACAATGAAAAAAAACGTCTGGTGCGTGATGCCATGTCACTGGATGATATGTGATTCCGTTATTTTTTGAAAAAGCCATTTCGACGTTGATTCCAAGAACTTCAATAAACAGCCATCCACTACAGGCAAAGCAAACGGCCATTGCAACTGGCTGTTTGCTTCATCATCACTGCCGTGAGGCAATTGATAGTGCCGCTATTTTACTCTTCGCATGTGACATCAGCATTTCGGTGCTTCATTGTTTGTCGAGGGCAAGGCGAAAAAACGCCGCTGCAGCAATCTACAGCAAGATTTTTCAAGGTAGCCATCGGCAAAAAAAAGGGCTTCCGGGGTGATGATGTCATGTGCGGAGAGTCTATTATCGAGAAAACTTCAAATGACATTTATTGATGACCATATCCTCTATAACAGCCTCCTCGGCTAAAAATGCTTCGACAGCTAGTGGATCAAACTGAGTCCCCGACATTCTGATAATCTCCTCCCTGGCAACTTCGAAAGAATTTCCCTTGCGATAGGGTCGGTCCGAGGTAATGGCATCCAGGGTATCGATAACCATAAACAATCTTGCACCTAAAGGTATTTTTTCACCCTGCAGGTTTTGTGGATAGCCCGTACCATCATAGCGCTCCTCGTGACAGAGAATAATCTGAGCGGCTTCATCCATGTCTGGAATTTGGGAAATGAGTTCAAAACCTTTCTCCGGATGGCTGCGCATCTCCCGCCATTCGATTTCCGTCAAGGCTTCGGGCTTCAATAATATTGCATCAGCTATACCAATTTTCCCGATATCGTGCAATAAAGCCCCCCAGTAGATTTGTTGCAACGCATCAGGGTCGGTGATAAATCGCCGTGCCAACACCAACGTATGACAGGCTACACGTTTTGAATGCATGCCCGTTTCATGTTCGCGCAAATCCAGTGCGTTTACCAGGACCTCAGCGAAAAGTGTATAAGAGTCATTCTGCCTTGCATAGACATCTTTCTCTTTTAGATAACAGTTTTCACAACAATAAGCATTGTCTTCAATTATATAAGGCTGGTGATTAATGTCTGTTTCACAATGGTGACAAATCATCTCAATTTCTCATGGCAAATGATATCCAATGATATCGATGGCTATAGACATCATGTCATTTGGGTTTTGGTGGTTTATTGCAACAACTGGGATGATAAGCAGCATTCGACTTGACGTTGCTATCGACAAATTTGTACCAGCCTTCCTTGAACTGTGTCCACCAGTCATGGCTGATATTACATTGGTATTGTTCGATAATGTCCTCGATCTGACTGATATTGACATAGGCAGCGTCATACGAAACATCGAGCACACAGCGATCCTCGTTGATTGAAACCCTGTCGATTCCGGCAATTTTATCTATCGTGGATACGATCAATTCAGCTTTCCCGGAATCCAGCCCCACCAATCGCAGGTGGCGATGAACAAGGTTGGCTTCATTGATCCCTGTACGGTGTTGTTTTTTGGCAGTCATTTTTCACTCCAGGTCTGGTTCATTGTGAGAAAATGAATATGGGCGCCAAGGAACTCAAATTACCCCAATATCATTGGGCGCGTACTTTTGAAATATGCGCAAAAGTTTCCCGTGCATCAAGTTCTCTAGTGCCATTTCCTGTTCTCAAATAATATTTGGCCACCTTGTCTTTATTGCAATAAACAGGCGACACGGATGGCTCAATAAAAATCCGGCAAATATCTTTTCCGTCAATCTGATAGAACGCACAGTGTGCAAGGGAACAGACATCGCCACCTAACCAGGTTTTGATGATATCCATGAGACAACGTTCGAAACCATCCCGGTTTTTATGCCTCAGGGTCTGGTAGTCATGTTCCAACCCCAGAACCTGGCCATCATCATCGATTCCGATAAGTAAATTCCCCCCCTTGTGATTCATGAATCCTGCAATACTTTTGGCAATAACTGATTCAAGAGCTTTATTGGACCTTTGCTGCTTATAATCCCAGCGTATTGAAGACTTGAATTCAAGGCGTTCACTTTCATTACTTTTGATCAGGGTGGGCAAGTCCTCGGCAAGTTCTTTTTCCAACAATTGAACTCTTTGATGCGACCTCACCAGAGACAGATGATAAAGCGCAAAGACGAATCCAATACAGCCACCGATCAAGGCAAAAACCAGACTCATTGTTATCATTTCCTGAGAAAATGAGGAGGTAAAACGATCGATCAGAAAGGTCCAGATGTTTTCGTAATTATTGAGATGAAGATCATCGTAGAACTCAATCCAATAAACAATTTTGGTTATTGGATGCAACAAGATAATGCTGATGAATGCACCGATCAGGATATGACTGATGATCACCCGGTTTCTTGCAGTTAAAAACATCGTTTCTCCTATTGCTGTAGTGCGCTAATAGACATGGACTTTATAGACAGCGTTTGACCGAGACAGTTGCACAGCATGGAAAATTACAATTCACTGAACAGGAAGAAACCCAAAGCTTTCACTTTCATGCCTTCGATCTAAAGCGCCGGCATGGCGTCACAAAAACAGGAAGGACGTTGATAATGATGTTCTGTGTACAACTTTGCCATTTTATTGATCAGTTCAACAGGGTCTTCCGAATATACTATCCGGGCTCCGCTATCTTTCTGAAAGCTTGCTACAATATCAGGTATCTGAGCTGTTATTCCGCCACTGCCCTGCAGCACCCCGATCAATTTACCTTCATCATAGGCGATGGCGAACTCCCCTAATGTACCGGAACGTCCTCCAAGGATTATAACCATGTCACTGGAGCGTATATTGGTTACCTCACGGCCCATCAAACCACTGCCAGTATAGATAATGGCATCATACACGTCAGCCGGTGACCTGTATTTGTGAATATGTTCGTCCAGGCTCAAAGCTGGTGATATACCAATGGATATGCCACCAGTTTGTCTGGCTCCGCTGGCGCATTCATAAGGCAATCCCGGGCAGGCCCCGGTGATCAGGATGAAGCCCCTTGTCGCAATATTCTTTCCCAGATTCCTGGATTTTTCCATAACCATGTCTGTCGCTTCATTACCGGCCGAGCCCATGACTCCAATAGTCAGGCGCATGGAAGTCACTTTGTGCAGATATAAATCGGGTGTGGCAATGAATGTGTCCCGACAGGGAGAAGAGCAGAAATAATAAAGATTCCCTTGATATTCGGTGGTCGCTTTCGCCTCTCGTGGTGAAAATTTCATCAGGCAGACTGGATCTTGAACCATCATTGCACTCCTCTGATTAAATATGTCGAAGCTAAACCGGTGGGCATAATGCAGCGATCGTGTAATAAACCAGACTAGCTTCCCATAATATGGCAATGCCCCGTTCCCGATACCTTCGAAAAGCCTGCGACGCATCAATCGATATACTGATCATTGCCATATACTCAGCGCACAACAAATTGCATACGCATCGATTGAATCCGGACAGCGAGTCCTCACCGATCAAACCCAAAACCCTAAAATATGCCGTTTATTGATGGGCATCTTTTTTCGAAAAAGGTTTAAAAGGGTATCCTTCCTCGGAGACACTCCAGGTAAAATATTCAATAAAATTCAGGCGCAGACCATGAACGACGCCACTCATCAAACACATCAATACGTTCAAGGAATGTCCTGTGATCCAGATTAGCAGACAAGTGAGGATATTCATGCCTGTTTGTGCGCGTAAAGCATGTGCTGCATTATGATTGAAGATCAGCGCCAGTGAGGAACTGGCCAGTCCCAACGCAAAAAGTCGCAAGTAGCTCAGCAAATCTCCGAAGACCTTGGATAATTTTGTAATCCCTTTAACACCGTATAAAATCCGCCAAAGCAAATCAACAGGCTGTCTGATGGTCCGGTCGCTACTGAACAGGAATACAGTGAACAGACCGCATCCCAGTATTACCACACCCGCAGTAGAAATATTCATTGCGAATTCCGAACCCATGTGACTCGACCATAATATACCACCACCGGCAATGACCGCTATCCATCCAAGTGGCGCCAAGGCAATACTCTTTCCCCTACAATGCCAAGCCTTACATGCATTGGCCATGACAAGATGTACAATACCGATAGTGATTGACAGTTCCATCATGGCCTTGGTGTCATGTATGTCAAAAATCCTGAACCATGCCATAAACGAACCGCTTGCCGGGGAAATACCAAAATAGCTGCCCATTAAAGCCCCCCAGATTATGGAGGTAATGATCAATGCAAGAGCCAGGTTGTGCATTCTTCGATACGGCTCTGTTCTTCTCAGCGTCCGCCAAAAAACAAGCAGACCCAGGCCAAGAAGAAATGCATAGCCGGCATCGCCTATTATCATGGCAAAAAATAGACTGAAGGAAAAAAACAAAACCATTGAAGGATCGCAACTATAGTATCCCGGTGTTTGATAGAAATTGACCAGGTCTTCAGCGCCACGCAGGAACTTGGGGTTTTCCAGCAGAGTGGGCGGCAATTCATTTACCGCTGGGTCTTCCGCCATCAAAGCCAGTTGCTGATTGTCTGTAAATGTCACGAGCCGTTCAAGAGAACGACAAGGCAGCCAGGCCTGGACAAAGAAGACAGCATCCCTGTCTATGGTCTGTTGTCTGGCGCGAGTCAAGGAAGCAATATTTTCTGTATGTGCAAGATTTTCATCTATCTTGAATATCCAGCGGGTCAAAGATTCGCGCTCTGCTCGCAGATCCTCAATTTCAAGCATGATATCATCCAACAACTTACGCAGTTGGGACAAAGGCATCGACCCCAAATGAAGTCTTGGCACTGGCATCGCATCGCGTGGTGGCTCCTCCTTTGAAAGAACCACAATATAAACATGGCGAAGATCACGATGGACAATCTGCCAGATCAAATCCCTTGCCAAAATACTTTTGATTTTACCTGCCGGCACTCTATAGAACCAGAATCGGAAGCCACCTATGTCATCGATATTTGGCAGTTGAAAATCACCCCAGGGCTCCATGACAGATATACGCTGTCTGAGAAATTTATATTGATTTTCAATATTGATCAAACGGCGCTGATTATGCAATACCCGAGCGACACATTGATCCAAGTCGAAGATTTTATCATCCAAGACCTGATGTCTCTTTTTCGGGCAGCTTCGCAGGTATTTGAGCGCCTTGCACAGGTCCTCATGCCTGCCCATATCCATGCGCTGATGATCAGTCGACTTTTGCTCCAGTGCAATAAGATGCATACAGCTCATGGATTGCAATTTATCCAGGATGCATTCTTTTTCTCCGGTCAGTCCAAATAAAGTGACCTTTTTCAGAGTGGTAACGCTCACTGCACTGTTTCAAGTCCAATTATATTAATACACCATCACGGGGCGAATCATCGCTGTAATTGCAATATCCATTATTTGCAGCAGGCGCCAATTTGGCAATTCCTGATCATCCATGTCCTTCAGCACTGCTGAAATCTGCATATTCCCGTCATATCTGCCACCCTACTATTGGAACGATCCGGATACAATATTCCTGATATTTCTCCTGGAAAAATGGACGATCTCACAATCAGCCATTTACTGCATACCTTAAATCGTATTGTTCCAGCATTATTTCTTCATTGTAAATGTGTCATCAGCTTCACAACATTCAGTCCAGGGCCACAATCGTCCCATGGCGAGAAATGTAAAAGAAGCAGACCAGGCTATCAGCAGCAGCCCATTAAGTGTTTCGATACCGGTTAAAAAACGGATATGCCCTGAAGGATGAATGTCGCCTATACCCAAAGAGGTGTAAATAACACTGGAAAAGTACAGATATTCCATCGGACCACCTTTGCTCATTCCCGTCAAAGTACCTAATTCAAGAAATTGTATGGACAAAGCATATACGCCGGCATAAATACCAATTTCAACAATATGCGCCACAAATAATGCCATGACAATGAAAAGCACACGCAGATGCGCTGTAATAGTCGGATAGGGCAGATACATTGCCAGCCACAGCAACAACCTGTAATGAAAAACAAAGCTGGCAATGACCAATATCACTGCGAAAACCACCATCAACAACATATTGGCGCCTGATGTTGTTCAAAGAGACAAGCGCCGCAGGCGCAGCGCATTGCTGATCACCGACACCGAACTGAAACTCATCGCCGCGGCGGCGATCATCGGCGACAGCAGCAAGCCGAAAAACGGATACAGCACTCCGGCGGCAATGGGCACCCCCAG
>JAJRWJ010000369.1 GCA_024276805.1 Gammaproteobacteria bacterium | reverse complement strand
GCCGAAGCGCTGAATCCCGGTTTTATCAAACGCATGCGCACGGGCCGACCTTTTGTGCGCGGCAAAATGGCCATGAGCCTGGATGGCCGCACCGCCATGGCCTCGGGTGAAAGCCAATGGATTACCGGCAACGATGCACGACATGATGTACATCGCTTGCGTGCCCGCAGTGCCGCGATTGTAACTGGCATTGGCACCGTACTGGCCGATGATCCTTCGCTGACGGCGCGTCTGGATGATGATGTGGAACAGCCGTTACGGGTCGTGCTGGACAGTCGCCTGCAAATGCTGCCGACGGCAAAAATGTTATCGCTACCGGGGCGTACGCTGGTGTTGACGGTCACTACCGACGAACAAAAAACGATTGCTTTGCGTGATGCCGGTGCAGAAGTTGAGGTGGTGGCATCAGACAATGGTCGCCTGGATTTGCCAGCGGTGCTGGATTGTTTGGCCCGTCATGAAATCAACGAAGTATTGGTAGAAGCTGGAGCAACTTTGTGTGGTGCCTTCCTGCAAGCGGAGTTGTTCGATGAACTGGTCATTTATATGGCCCCCCTGTTTATGGGTAGTGAGGCTCGCGGATTGTTGAATCTGCCCGGCGTGGAAAAAATGAGCCAAGTGACCCAACTCAAAATAATTGATATGCGCGCTGTCGGAAGTGATTGGAGAATGACCGTAAAATGTCGGTAGAAAATTTCCACCGTTCGTGATTCGCGGCCTCTTTTCCTCTTCAATAAGGATCGTAAAAAACAAAAGGAAACACCATGGCAATTTATCTGGAATATGACGGTATTAACGGAAACGTGACCGCAGAAGCGTATAAAAACCACATCGCAATCAATAGCGTGGACTTTGGTACCTGCCGGGAAATTTCCATGGAGCCGGGCAAGCTCAGCAATCGTGAAGTTGGTATTCCCATACTAAATGAAGTGAGCTTAAGCAAAACCATTGATGCCTCGCTCAGTCAGTTTTTCAGGGCGTCTGTTGGTGGCTCTTCAGGAAAAAAAGCCGTGCTCAGATTTGTGCGCACTGGCAGTAACAACGTAGAAGAGTTTATGAGTTACACCCTGGAAAACTGCCTGATCAGTCGTTATGACATTGAAGCAGACGACACAGGAGAAATGGAAGAGACCATTAGTCTGAGTTTTTCCCAAATTGTAGTGAGTTACAAAGACCATAATGCCACCAACACAGCCGGTAGCCCGCAGCGAACGGGATATGATCTGACCACCGCCAAACCGTTGTAACGTGAATCGAGATATATCTTATAACGCGACTGATCACATCAATGGACAAAACCAGCAGATGGAAAAATAACATGTTGACAGAAAAGGAAAAACAGACGCTCAGGAAAAATCTCATTCGTTATGAAGGGGATGTGCGGCATATGTATCTTGATACAGAAGGATACGTCACTATTGGTGTGGGGCACCTGGTTCCCAATTTGGCAGCGGCGTTGAAGCTGAATTTGGTGGTAGGGAAAACAGGTGCGATAGCGACTGAAGCGCAAATAACAATAGATTATGAAAGCGTTAAGAAACAACCAAAAGGTGGTATTGCCTATACCTATAAAAAATATACCCAACTAATTATGACAGGGGTTGAGGTAAACAGACTAACAAATAAACACATAAAGACCTTTTGTAAAGAGTTAAAAAAACTTTTCCCGGATTTTGATGACTACCCAACCGAGGCGCGGTTAGGGTTGTTGGATATGATTTTTAATCTGGGGATGACACGATTGAAAGGTCGATTTCCCAAGTTTTGTAAAGCGGTCAAGGAAAAAAACTGGGCTGCGGCGGCAGTGGAATCAAATCGCCCCGATATCCAGCCGCCTCGCAATAAATATGTCAGAGAGCTGTTCGAGGTTGTAGCCGAAAATGTATCCACCGAAAACCGAAATGCAAACCCATAAATCTATATGAGAATCAGTCGATGAATCTTCAAAATACTGTTTTATTGTTTGGCATTTTGCTTATAACAGCATGCACTGCTAAAGGCACTTCATCATTAACGAAGGTCTACCCAGTACAATGGTTTCCCGTTTCTCTTATGGCGCAATGGGGGGGGAAGACTCCGATATATGATCAGGAAGACATACAGGCATTGTTAGATAAACCCTGGGAGTATCCTTTCAAACTTATTAATTTCCAAACACAAGAGGTGTTTAGTGCGGATCGTTGTAGCCAAATTCTCCCGGATATCAGGCAAATAGGAACCGATCTCCCCTATGAGTCTCGCCCTTATCTGTATCAGACCGCCATGTGTGTTGCTGCGGAGTCTATTGCCAAAGCGCGTCCCGCCCAATATAGCGCCTTGTCTGATTTTAAGTTGGACGCCGACTTTCCCCATCAGGCACCGAAAAATATGACGCTAATGATTTCTCTTTCCGAAACAGAACGGGTTTTACAGGATGACGCAATTGTGAGCTGGGCCCAGGCAGAGGCGGTAAAATTTGTTTCAAAGGAGGGCGAGTATCAGGCCAAATACGCAATGGAAGGTGCTTCTCAAGAGATATCACTTATTGCACGCGGTGATTTTAATCACGACAATATTGAAGATCTGTTACTTTACGCACAAGCTCATGTTGTTGGTGGAACTTACACGGCATTCAGACTTTTTTGGGTCACAAAAATAGATGTCAACAACCCGATTACCCTTGTCAGGGAATATTCGCGAGCTTATTAGAAAATCCAGGGTATGTTAGTTAACATTTTTTAGTGTTTTTATTGGGTGCTTAATTTATATGTTCACCGGAATAATAGAAGCTGTTGGCGAAATTCGTAACCTGACTCCATGCCGTGGTGATTTGCGTGTGGTGGTTGACTGTGGTGACCTTGAAATGGGCGCGGTTGCTCTGGGCGATAGT
>JAJRWJ010000368.1 GCA_024276805.1 Gammaproteobacteria bacterium | reverse complement strand
TCGTCGCTGATGGAATCCGCCTGCGGCAGCAGGAACCGGCAGCCGGGAAATGCCTTTTGCACAGCGCCTGCCGCCTGCAGCATCACCGGCAGCATGCGCCTGATTTCCTGGCTGCGGCTGCCGGGCAGAATACCGACCACCGGAGCATCCCGGGGCAATGCATACAGGCGCCGATCCTCTGCCTTGCCGTGCCGGGGAGCCACTTTGTCCACCGACGGGTGGCCGACATAGCGCACCGGAATATCGTGTTCCTGATAATAGGGGGTTTCGAAGGGAAAAATGACCGCCATCATATCGATCACCTGACCATATTTTCTGGCTCTGCCCGGTCGCCAGGCCCAGACCTGCGGACTGACATAGAACAGCACTTTGACGCCGCACCGTTTGGCATGGCGTGCCAGCTTGAAATTGAATTCCTTGTAATCGACGCAAATCAGCAGATCCGGCAGTTCCTCGGCGACCAGTTCCTGCATGTGCCGCAGCGCGGCACGGATTTCCCGATAATGTTTCAGCACTTCGATGACGCCGATGACGCCGATCCGAGAGGAATCATAGCGTACCTCGATGCCGGCCCGGGCCATCTTCCGTCCCCCCATGCCGATACCTCTTACATTGGGCAGGCGCTTTCTCAGTTCCAGGAACATCGCCGCGGCGTGCGCGTCACCAGAAGCCTCGCCGGCCACCAGCATCACGGTTTGTGCTTGCTTTTCCTGCTGCATGACGACTTTCAGGGTAAATTCAGATCTGCCACTGTTATACGCCACTCAGCGCTGTTTTGATAACGTCGGCAATTTCCTGGATCTGGGCATCGCTCAATGATGGGCAAATGGGCAGCGACAGGCATTGCGCACTGATCGCCTCGGTCACCGGCAGCGTCAAACCCGCACATCGATCGGCAAAAACCCTTTGCCGATGCAGGGGTACCGGATAATAGATGGCACAGGCGATGTGCTGATCCTGCAACGCCTTGAACAGCAGATCGCGGTGCTCCGAGAGCAGCGTGTATTGATGATAGACATGCTCGCCGACGCCATCCTCCTGGGGCGTGGTCAGCGGCTGACCTTCCAGCAGCCGGGAATAGAGATGCGCGGCAGCGCGGCGGCGCTGGTTGTAAGTGTCGATGCGCTTCAGCTTGACCCGCAACACCATGGCCTGCATCTCGTCCAGACGGCTGTTGTAGCCGATCAGATCATGGTAGTAGCGGACATCGGAACCATGGTTGCGCAGTTTTCTGACAATGGCTGCGGTTTCATCGGAATTGGTCGCGACCAGGCCGCCGTCGCCATAGGCGCCCAGATTCTTGCTGGGAAAAAAACTGTAGCCGGCGGCATGCCCGAAACCGCCGGTCTGCCGGTCGGCTATCGATGCGCCAAAAGACTGCGCGCAGTCTTCGATGATCTTCAGGTCGTGGGCGCGGCAGACCGCCTGGATTTTGTTCATGTCGGCAGGCTGACCGAACAGATGCACCGGCATCACCGCCCTGGTCCGGGTGGTGATCGCCTGTTCGATGGCCTCGGCGGTAATATTGAAGGTCTGCGGATCGACATCGACGAAAACCGGGACCGCGCCGACATAGCGGATCGCTTCGGCGGTGGCAATGAAGGTAAAGGCGCTGGTAATCACTTCGTCGCCCTCGCCGATGCCTTCCGCGAGCAGCGCCAGATGCAGGGCATCGGTACCCGATGCGACGCCGATGGCATGCTCGACGCCCAGATATTCAGCCGCCTCTTTTTCAAAGGCCTGCACATTCGGTCCCAGGATAAAGGCACAGCTTTCCAGAACCTCCTGCAGCCCCTGCTCTATTTCCGGTTGCAACTCGGTATATTGGGCCTTCAGGTTTACCATTGGGATCATAGGGTTTTGCGCCTCGCAGAAAAATACATTGAAGTCATGTGAAAAAGGTCATGGTCGGGGAAATACAGCAGCAATATTGTCCGGTCACGCAGGCATAGCCGGCCTACATTGCCTGCCCGCCAGTCACACCGGAAGCCTGGCTGTGCAGCAAATCGGTAATCTGAATCGCAGTGGCCAATGCTCTCCTGCCCGCCTCGCCAGGAACCAGCGGGTTGTCCCCGGTCTGGATACATGCGACAAAATGTTTGATTTCCTCCAGCAAAGCATCGCCGCTGGCGAAAACCGATTCTTCAGTGACAATTTCCGGGATGCCCGGGAACATTTCCTTGTCGCCGGTGCGATATTTCATCAACACACGGTTCTGTAAATCCACCGAAACATAGGAACAGGGACGGAACATGCGCATCTTGCGCTCCATTTTCATGCTGATACGGCTGGCGGTGACATTGGCCACGCAACCGTTCCTGAACACCAGCCGGGCATTGGCTATGTCGGTATCCTGGGTCAGCACTGCCGTGCCACTGGCATCCATGCGCAGCACCTCGGAATCGACCAGCGCCAGTATGATATCGATATCGTGAATCATCAGATCCAGAACGACACTGACATCATTGGCGCGGGGATTGAAGGGAGAAAGACGATGCGATTCGATAAACAGCGGCTTGCTCTCGGTCTCGCCCAGACCCAGAACCGCCGGATTGAAACGTTCCAGATGCCCCACCTGCAGAATCACGCCCTGCTGTCTGGCAACGGCGATCAGATCATCGGCTTCCTCTACCGTGACGGTAATCGGTTTTTCCACCAGCACATGGCTGCCACTACCCAGAAAATCCCGGGACACGACGTGATGCAGACTGGTCGGCACGACCACACTGACCGCGTCAACCTTGCCCAGCAGCGACCGATAATCGGTCAGCGCCTGCGCACCATAGTGACTGGCGATTTTCCTGGCGACCTCGGGATTTGTGTCGACCACGGCCGTCAATTGACAATCCGGGAGCGAGGCATATTTCTCGGCATGAAATTTGCCCAGATAACCACAGCCAATGACCGCGCATTGCAGTTTCTTCATTGC